>CALCQB010000143.1 GCA_937897535.1 uncultured Novosphingobium sp.
CTCTCAGCGCACTGAAGAGCAATACCAGCGGCAACGCGATGCTGATGGTGGCGCTCGGCATGCCGATCCTGATCGGCACTTCGGGCCTCGCGGTCGATACGGCGCAGTGGTACATGTGGAAGCGCGAAATCCAGTTCGCCGCCGACCAGGGCGCGCTGGCCGGAGCCTGGGCGCGCAGCGACGATCAGTCGGAAAACGACTACGTCCGCCGCGCCCGGCAGGAATTCGCTGCCAACGTTTCGAAGACCAGTACGATCACCACCACGCCTGCGGTCAGCCTTGCCAACTACAACGGCGGCATCCAGAACAGTGTCGTGGTGACCGTGTCGGCCACCAAGCGGTTGCCCTTTTCCAGCTTTCTGACCAATCGCGCGACCACGGTCAGCGCGTACTCACAGGCCAGCTTTTCGGATGGCAACACCTATACCGCCTGCCTGATCGCGACCGACCTGGACGATAGCGGGGCGATCACCATCGGCGGCAACGCCACCCTCACTGCCCAGTGCGGGATCGCCGCGCTGTCCAATTCGCCGACCTCGGTGATCATCAACGGCAACCCGACAGTTGACCCGGGCTGGGTGGTTTCGGCCGGCGGTATCGACGACTGGCTTAACCAGCACACCGATGCGGACATTCACGAATATGTCAGCGATCTGTCCGATCCGTTCGCCGCGCTGACCACCCCGACACCGAACCCTAACCCGGCGCAGTCGTATAACTGCGTCGCGGGTACGACTTCTTCAATCGGCGACAAGCGGATCAAGAGCGATACGATCTACACCTATTGGCAAGGGTCGAGCACCAGCAACGCAACGCAGCTTAACGGCTATACCAGCACCGGCTATCTGGCCAACGTCACGGGAAGTTGGGCGAGCTGGGCATACCAGGTTACGCTACCGACCAACACTGTCGCCGGCACCACAACCTCGGACGGGAGCCCAATCTGGACCTCGCTTGGCGGGAATGGCCAGAACAGAAAGTGGCGCAAGGCAGTCACGCGGACCTATACCGAATATGCCAACGTCACCACTTTGACCACCCAGACCCAGGCGACCTTGAACCAAGGCACCTATTCCGGCGGCTTCGACGTCAGCTGCACGACGGTGCTCAACCCGGGGATCTACGTGATCAACGGTGGCCGCCTGAAGATCACCGGGCAATACCAGGTGACCGGCGCGGGCGTGCTGTTCATCCTCAAGAACGGGGCCTTCATCGATTTCACCGGTGGTTCGCAGGTGACACTCACCGCCGCCACTTCGGCCCAATTGACCAACATCGGCGGGCTGTCGGCAACCCAGGCCGGGCAGTTTGCCGGGATGCTGATCTATGAAGACCGCGCCTCGCAAGGGACCAACAACCGCAACACCATCAACGGCAACAGCGAAACGGTGCTCAACGGCAAGATCTACCTGCCCAAGAGCGACGTCCGGTTCAACGGTACCGCCACGGTGACCAGCGCCTGCCTGCTGATCGCAGCAGCGAACATCACGCTGGAAGGTGATACCAACATGAGCAACTTCTGCCCGCCGAACATGACCATTACCGACGAAGTGTCGCACGGTGCGGCCACGGTCAAGCTGGTCGCATGATGCGGATCCGGACCCTGCTCAACCGCCTGCATCGCGACCGCGATGGGGCGATGGTAATCGAAACCGCGATTGTCGCACCGGTGCTGGTGCTGTTGAGCCTGGGCGCGTTCCAGATCAGCACGATCGTCGCGCGTCAGACCGAGCTGCAAAGCGCGGCGTCAGAGGCTTCGGCAATCGCGTTGGCCGCCGCTCCCGACACCGCCACCAAACGCGCAACGGTCAAATCGGTGATCCAGGCCTCGACCGGTCTGGGAGCCGACAAGGTCGCCGTCACCGAAGCGTTCCGCTGCGACGCCGACGCCACCTACAGCAACAATGCAACCAGCTGCAACGGCGACAACATCTCGCGGTTCGTCAAGATCGTGCTGACCGACACCTATACCCCCAACTGGACCCGGTTCGGAGTGGGCAGCCCGATCCAATACAGCGTCACGCGCTATGTGATGTACAAGCAGCAAGAGAGGCACTGATGGCCCGGACGCTTCAGAAACTGCGCACATCGATCGACGGTTCGGTGATCGTCGAGTTCGCGCTGCTCGCGCCGCTGTTCATTGGCCTGTTCATGGGCGTGCTGCAGGTCGGAGTCGGCATGCAGAACTACAACGCGCTGCGCGGAATTTCGGGCGATGTCGCGCGGGTCGCGGTGATCAACTATCAGTCCGATACCCGCCTGACCACCAGCCAGCTGCAGGATATCGCCAACAGCACCGCGACCCAGGCCCCCTATGGCCTGGTCCGCAGCCGCTTCACCGCTGCGGTTTCCACCGCTGCTACCCAGCGGGTCACCGGTGCGGTCGAATACACCCTGACGCTGACTTACAACGTGCCGACCATGCTGAACGTGATCGGTGTCGACGAAATCCCGATCAGCTTTACGCGTCCGATTTTCGTGATTGGCGCCTGACGCAGTCCTGCGAACCATTGTAAAGATGTTAACCATGCCTGTTGGGCACGGGGTTACGCGGGCGCGCTAAAGGGAAAGCTCAAGAATCCGGGGCTTTCAGGATCAATGCGCGATTTTCGCACAGTACGGAACCTTCGCGGTCTGCTTGCCAGGCTAGTCAAGGATTCGTCCGGCAACACGCTGGCGATGATCGCGGCGGCGCTGGTCCCGCTGCTGGCAATGGTCGGCGGCGGGATCGACATGGGCCGCTCGTACCTGTCGCAGACCCGGTTGCAGCAAGCCTGCGACGCCGGGGTGCTGGCAGCGCGCAAAAAGCTGGGCTCGGCCGTGGTGACAACGGGCGTGGTTCCGGCAGACGTCGCGGCGGTGGGCGACCGCTTCTTCAATCTGAACTTCGGTGCGGGAAGCTACGGCACAACCAACCGCGATTTCCAGATGACCCTCGAATCCGACTACGCGATTTCAGGGTCGGCGACGGTCGACGTGCCGACCACGATCATGAACCTGTTCGGCTATGCCAACGTCGATATCGCGGTGACCTGCGCGGCCAAGCTCAACTTCTCGAACACCGATGTGATGTTCGTGCTCGATACCACCGGGTCGATGAACTGGACCAACCCCGGCGACACCCAGCCCCGGATCGCGGTGCTGCGCGATGTGGTCAAGGATTTCCACGCCCAGCTGGAAGGCAGCAAATCACCCGGCACGCGGCTGCGCTATGGCTTCCTGCCCTATTCAACCAACGTCAACGTCGGCGGCCTGCTCAAACCACAATGGATGGTTGATCGCTGGAACTATCACGGCCGCGTGGTGCACAATTCGGGGCGGACAACCACCGGTCCGATCGTCAGCGAGAACTGGACCTACCTGGGCGGTGACGAAACGGTCGGCACGCCCTACCTCGCCACCTCGTGCCCGGCCGACAGCCGTACCTGGGTTGAAACCGCGCATTGGATCGATTCCAACGGGAACGAGAACTGGGAATATGTCGTTAACGGCACCTCGTACCAGTGCGACTGGGTCGATTCGACCAACCGCCGGATCACGCCCTTCAACTACGTCGATTACCGATACCGCTACAGCTACAAGAACCTCGGCACCCAGACCATTCCGGTGATGGACTGGCGATATCAGAAGCTGAGCAACATCGACGTCTCTGGGCTCAAGAACAACGGTGCGGGCCGGATGCGGGTCGGCGATCCAGTCCGGTTCAACGATATGGGCGGCTCGCCCAATCGCCCCAGCGACATGAACGGATACTTCCGCGGCTGCGTGGAAGAGCGCGATACCTACGAGATCGACGATTACGATGACGTCGATTTCAGCCGCGCGCTCGATCTCGATATCGATACCGTGCCGACCGCCGGCAATCCGGCGACCCAGTGGCGGCCAATGCTCAACGAAATATCGTTTGATCGTGCGATCGACTGGTCAGGCCGGGGTAGCTGGATAACCGGCACCTCGGATTACAAATGGGACTATCTGAACGCCGGTTGGGCCGGTCTGTCCGCCTGCCCGGCCGCGGCGCAGAAGCTTCAGGAAATGAACGCCAGCCAGGTTTCGACCTACGTCGACAGCCTGTTTGCCGAAGGCAGCACCTATCACGATATCGGGATGATCTGGGGCGCGCGGCTGCTGTCGGCGACCGGCCTGTTCGCCAGCGAGAATGCCGACGAGGACGGCAAACCGACCAGCCGCCACATGATCTTCCTGACCGACGGGGAAACCGCACCGCTTGACCTGTCCTATGGCACCTACGGGATCGAGCCGCTCGATCGGCGGCGCTGGTCTCCGTCTTCGGCGCAAAGTCTGACCGAAGTGGTCGAAAGCCGCTTCGCCGTCGCCTGCGCCGAAGCCAAGAAGCGCAACATTACCCTGTGGGTGATCGGCTTCGGGGTCAGCCTCAATCCGGTGATGACCGAGTGCGCCGGGGCGGGTCACTCGTTCGAAGCGGCCGATGCGGCCGAGTTGCAGGATGTGTTCTCGAACATCGCCGCGCAGATGGGCGAATTGCGGGTGACGCGATGACCCAGCGCCTGGTTCGCCGCCTGCGCCGTGACGAAAGCGGCACCACCGTGATCGAGTTCGCAGTGCTCGCGCCGACCTTGATGGTGATGCTGTTCGGGCTGCTCGACCTTTCGCACAACATGTACACCGCGCAGATGCTGCAAGGCGCGATCCAGCACGCCGCGCGCAATTCGACCGTGGAAGGGGCATCGGGCAGTGCGGCAGCACTGGACAATGCAGTGCGTGAGGCCGTGCAGGCGATCGCCCCGGGCGCGACGCTGACCTATTCGCGCAAGTCCTACAGCAAGTTTGTCGATGCATTGCGGCCCGAGGACTATAACGACGTCAACGCCAATGGCACCTGCGATGCCAATGAGCCGTTCGAAGACGCCAATGGCAATGGGACTTGGGACCTCGATCCCGGCCGGGCGGGGTTCGGCGGCGCGCGCGATGCCGTGGTTTACACCGTGAGCGTCAACTATAACCGGCTGTTTCCGATCTACGCCTTCATCCCCGGCCAGTCGCGGACAATATCGATGTCCGCCACGACCGTGCTGCGCAACCAGCCCTATAACGCCCAGCAGCAAGCTGCCGCACCCGTTACCGGAAACTGCACATGAACCTGCTTGGTGCCCTCCGCCGCTTGCTGCGCAGCACTTCGGGTGTGGCCATGACCGAGTTCGCACTCGGCGCGCCGTTCCTGCTGACCGCAGGTCTGTGGGGGACCGAGACCGCCAACTACGCGCTGGTCAACATGAAGATCGGGCAGCTGGCCGTACACCTCGCCGACAACGGCTCGCGGATCGGCGATACGTCGAGCTTACAGAACCGCAAGATCTACGAATCCGACATCAATGACATGATCTATGGCGCGCAGATCCAGGGCGGCCCGGCGATCGGTCTGTACGATAACGGACGGGTGATCATCAGCAGCCTTGAAGTGCAGGATGCCGGTGAAGGCGAAGATCAGTACATCCATTGGCAGCGCTGCCGCGGCGCCAAGAACGTCAATTCCAACTATGGTGACGAAGGCGACGTGCTGGCCAACGGGATAGGCCCGCGCGGCGCGGAAGTGATCGCCCAGCCAGGCGATGCGGTGATCTTTGTCGAGGTGAACTACACCTACCAGCCGTTGATCTCGGCCACCTTCATCCCGAACCGCGACATCACTTCGATCTCGTCATTCACGGTCCGCGATGACCGCGACCTGTCGCAGATCTATCAGCGCGATCCCGGCAACCCCGATCCGGTCCAGCGCTGCTCGAGCTATACCGGCAACGTCGCGATCGGCGCGGGCGGCGGCTTCACCTAACGATAGCAGACCTTGCGCACTGCCGCCGCAATCCGGGCGGCATCGATGATCGCGACCTTCTCCAGATTGGCGGCATAGGGCAGCGGCACGTCCTCGTCGCAGACCCGGAGCACCGGCGCGTCGAGGTGGTCGAAGCCGTCTTCCATGCACAGCGCCATCACTTCGGACGCGATCGAGCAGACCGGCCAGCCCTCCTCGGCGATCACCAGGCGGTTGGTCTTGGCCAGCGAATCGAGCACGGCCTGCCGGTCAAGCGGACGCAGCGTGCGCAGGTCGAGCACTTCAGCCTCGATCCCCTCACCCGCCAGCGTCTCGGCGGCTTCGAGTGCGAGCCCAACGCCGATCGAATAGGACACGATCGTCACGTCGCTGCCTTCGCGCATGATCCGGGCCTTGCCGATCGGCAGGACGTGGTCGTCAAGCTCGGGCAGTTCGAAATTGCGGCCGTAAACCAGTTCATTCTCGAGGAAGACCACCGGATCGTCGCTGCGGATCGCGGCCTTGAGCAGGCCCTTGGCATCGGCAGCGTCATAGGGTGCGATCACGATAAGGCCGGGTACGCTGGCGTACCACGGACCATAGTTCTGGCTGTGCTGCGCACCGACCCGGCTGGCGGCCGCGTTGGGGCCGCGGAACACGATCGGGCAGCGCATCTGGCCGCCCGACATGTAATTGGTCTTCGCGGCCGAGTTGATGACGTGGTCGATCGCCTGCATCGCGAAGTTGAAGGTCATGAACTCGACGATCGGACGCAGGCCGCCCATCGCCGCGCCGACCCCGATCCCGGCGAAACCGTATTCGGTGATCGGGGTATCGATCACCCGCTTGGGACCGAACTCGTCGAGCAGGCCTTGGGTCACCTTGTAGGCCCCCTGGTACTGCGCGACTTCCTCACCCATCACGAACACGCGGGAATCCCGGCGCATTTCCTCGGCCATCGCATCGCGCAAGGCTTCGCGGACGGTCGAGGTCTTCATGTTGGTGCCGGCCGGAACTGCCGGATCAGCCGCGCGTGGCTTTGGTGCAGGCGCAGCGACCGCAGCTTGGCTGGCGGCGGGCACCTCGGCCTTCGGTGCAGCAACAGCCGCAGCCGGAGCGGCTACCCCTTCCCCGCCGATCGTCGCAATTACCGTGCCGACCTTCACACCCTCGGTCCCTTCCGGGATCAGGATCGCGCCGATCACGCCTTCGTCGATCGATTCGAATTCCATCGTCGCCTTGTCGGTCTCGATCTCGGCCAGGATATCGCCGGATTTGACCGTGTCGCCGGCCTTGACCAGCCACTTGGCCAGCGTGCCCTCTTCCATCGTCGGCGACAGCGCAGGCATTTTCAGTTCGATCGCCATCAGTAGCTCTCCACCAGGATGTCGGTGTAGAGTTCCGACAGTTCTGGCTCCGGTGAATTTTCCGCAAAGTCAGCAGCTTCATTGACGATGCTGCGAATCTGCTTTTCGATTTCCTTCAAGCGGTCCTCGGTCACCCCGCGCTTGAGCAGCTCGGCCTTGGCCCCGTCGATCGGATCGCGGTTCTCGCGCATTTCCTGCACTTCCTCGCGGGTCCGGTACTTGGCCGGATCGGACATCGAGTGACCGCGATAGCGGTAGGTCTGCAATTCCATCAGGACCGGGCCCTTGCCGGCGCGGACGTGGGCTACCGCAACCTCGGCGGCGGAGCGCACTTCGAGCACGTCCATCCCGTTGACGCTCATCCCCGGGATCCGGAACGCGGTGCCGCGGCGGTGGAAATGGGTTTCGGCCGAACCACGGGTCACCGCGGTGCCCATCGCATAGCCGTTGTTCTCGACCACGAAGATCACCGGCAGGTTCCACAAGGCGGCCATGTTGAACGCTTCGTAGACCTGGCCCTGGTTGGCCGCGCCGTCGCCGAAATAGGCCATGCAAAGCCCGCCATCTTCGCGGTACTGGTGACCGAAGGCGAGCCCCGCGCCCAGCGGCACCTGTGCGCCGACAATGCCGTGGCCGCCGTAGAACTTATGCTCGGTCGAGAACATGTGCATCGACCCGCCCTTGCCCTTGGATATCCCGGCGGCGCGTCCGGTCAGTTCGGCCATGATCACCTTGGGATCGATCCCGTAGGCCAGCATGTGACCGTGATCGCGGTAGCCGGTGATCACGCTGTCATGGCCGGCCTTGAGCGCCGACTGCAGACCCACGGCGACGGCTTCCTGACCGATATAGAGGTGGCAGAACCCGCCGATCAGACCGAGACCGTAAAGCTGCCCGGCCTTTTCCTCGAATCGGCGGATCAGCAGCATCTGCTCATAGAAGTGGAGCAGTTCCTCATCACTGGCCGAATAGCGCGGCTGGGCTTCATGCGCTTCCTGCAGGCTGCGCAGCGCGAAGGTCTCCTGTTCCGCAGCTACCTTGGCAGGCGCTTTGCGGGTCAATCCGGACTTGGCCAATGTCGTATCCCCTGGGTTTGGAACCACAGTTCCGCCTATAGGGCGCTGCGCCGCAGAGGCAATCCGCCGCATACGAATTTGATTGATCGATTTGATGGATACGAACCGCAGGCGACGTAGCGTCACTTGATGATCAGCACGACCTCATCCGGATGCACGACATTGAGATTCGCGCGGAGCAGTTGTCCGGCCATGTCGGGATCGACCTGCTTGGGATTGAGCAAGGCCACGCGGTTCTTGAGCTCGTCCCGCTCAACCCGCAGCTGCGCAAGTTCCTTGCCGCGTTCAGCCAGCAAGTGATTGTTTTCGCTCCAGGCGAGCAGCCCGCTCGGGCCAACCAGCACCCAACCGCCCATCGCCAGCAAGGCAAACAGCGCAAGCGCCTGCGTCAACCGTTCCTTGGCAATTCTTGGTTCAGCCCGTCCACCCATGTGCTCTTAGAATCATAGTTAATTCAGCAGTTCAAGTCCTAAGTTTGCCTGGGCCTCGCAAGTCGTCGCAAAAGACGCCCGGATGATTGCTCATCCGGGCGTCACGAGGGGCCGAGGGAGTCGGTGGACGGGAGGGTTGGCCCCTCGCTTTACGGTCAGTCTACCTCTTGCGAGCGGTCGCGGGCCTTCGGGGCCGAATTCGACTGGGCCGGTGCCGCGCTGGACTTGGTCGCTTGCTGATCGGCTTGCTTTTCGGCCTTCTGCTCAGCGGCGGCCGACTTGATCTGGCCTTCAGTCATGCCGGTGACCAGGGCCGATCCCTCGGCCGAGAACGCGCTGGCCGGCAGCGTTGCGGTTTCACCGTCGACCTTGACGATCAGCGCCTGGACCCGGCCATGACCGTCGGCGAGAACTTCGCGGACTTTGCCAAGCTTTTCACCGTTGGCATCGAGCAGCTTCATCCCCGGCTTGACCTCGACGGCTCCGGCCGAATCGCCGGCGGCGCTGCCGGCCAGGGCGAGCATGCTGTTGCCGCCCGATGCCGAACCACTGCCGCTACCTGCAGCCGAGCCGCTGGCACTGCCCGCGCCGGCCAGCGCCGAACCGGCGGTACCCTGGGCCGATTGCACGGCATTCCCAGCCTTGTTACGGGTCGTGCCGACCGCTTGACCGGCCTTGTCGCGCAGCCCGCCAACCGCTGGCCGGACCGCATCGGTCCCGATCAGCTGGGCATTGGCGCTGCCTGAACCCGACGCGCTGCCCGAGCCCTGCCCATTGCCGGTCACCGAGCCGAGCGGGCCGGTGACGGTCTGCGCGACCGAGCCGTTACCCTGGCCATTGGCCGCGCCCTGGGCCTCGACCTTGCCCGAGCGGCGATCGACCCGCTTTGACGCCGTGGCGTCGCCCGACCCGCTGACCGAGCCGATCGTCGAGCTATCGACCCGCGGGAATGAGCCGAGCGGCCCGCCGATCGAGCCCGCGCCCGAGCCGCTGCCACCAAGCACGCCGCCAAGGCCGCCACCCAGCACCTGGGCAGATGCAGGGTTGGCAATCGCGATCAGCGCTGCGGCAGAAAGGAAAGTGAATGTCTTCATGGTTGCGGTCCTTTTGTTGCTGGGCGACCGAACCATGCCGGTCGCTCATCGGGACAACGGACCGGGTCCCGAATTTACTTCAACACTGACCAAAAAAATTTCAGCGGCACACCCCGCAGACCAATCCCCGGCCCGATCGCGGGTCAGGGCGGCGACCGGAAAGTGGCACGGCCTCGGCATCCAGCGCGCTGCGGATTGTGCCCGGCTTTGCCCCGCGCTCGAGCGCCGCGGCGACCCGCACCGTGACCAGCGGCGCCGCGAAGGATGTGCCGCGCACCCCGACCTTGCGACCATTCCGGTCGAGCGCCACAACATCTGCTCCCGGCGCGGCGTAATCGACGTGGCTCGCCCGCCCGGCCTCGATCAACACCCGGTTGCGGCGATCGACCCCGGTGATGGCGAGCACACCATCATAGGAGGCCGGATAGCTTGGCGGGGATGCCGCGCCATCGTTGCCTACCGCCGCCACCAGCACAACGCCGCGCAGCTGCGCCGCTTTGACCGCGCGTTCGACCAGGGGGTTGCGCGGGCCGACCAGGCTGATCGAGATCACCCCCACCCCGCTCGAAACCAGCCAGCCGAGCGCCTGACTGATCGATAGCGAAGATCCGCCAGCAGGATCCGCGCCATAGACATCGGCGACCAGCAACCGGCGCGCCCCGGCCCAAGTGGCCAATCCGGCCACCGCGCTGCCGTGGTTGCTGGCCAGCGGCGCCCCCCGGGCAAACCCCTTCAAAGTTCCAACCGGCTGGGCGGGTGCGCCATCGATGATCCCGATCGGGATCGCGACGGGGGACAAGGCCGGATGCGAAAAACCGGCGGGGCGATCGGCCTCTGCCCCGCTCTGGAAATGAAGCTGGTCGCTAGAGATCGTCGCCCCCGGCAGTGCCCGGCGCAATTGCTGTTCGGCTTTCGCCAGACTGGTGCCCGTGGGCACCGTCAGTTCGACCACCGCAATGTCGAGTCCGTCGATGGTGTTGCGTGGTCCAGCGACAAATCCCAGCGCTGCAGCCTGATCGAGGCTGGTCTGATCGGGATCGATCAGCAATAGCACCCCGCGCCGGGCCGGTTCGCCGGCGGCGTCGCGCTCCAGCGCGGTACGATTGCTGCGCAGCAGCCCGTCGATCCGGTCGAGCCGGGCCTGACGCAGCGCCGCGCTGACCTCTGCCGTAGTGCCAGTCAGCAGCCGCCCGGCGGTCCCAAGCGGCGCGTCGAGCAGACCTTCGGCGCCCGGCAGGCCCGGCAAGACCCCGCCCGGCAAGGCGATCTGCGCGGCCAGCGGCATCGCTGCAAGCAACGCCAGCGCAGCCGCCAATGTTGAAAATCGGATCGCCATGGATGGTCCTATGCGAATTTGTGCTTAATCATGGATGAAACGAGCGAGGCCAGTCGTTTCATCCATAAACAAGGTTTTGATGCAGGACGATGCGTTCCATTCCGGGCTGACCGCGCTGTTGCCGCGCCTGCGACGTTTTGCGTCGGGGCTGGCGCGCAACCCGGCGGACGCGGACGATCTGTGCCAGGCCGCAGTGGAACGCGCGCTCGTTTCGCGCCAGCAATGGCAGGAAGGAACGCGCCTGGACAGTTGGATGTACCGGATCATGCGCAATTTGTGGATCGACGAAGCCCGCAGCCGCACCCGCCGCGCCAAGACCTTCGCCCATGAGGATGAAGGGCTGAATGTCGGCCGGTCCGGCGGACAGGAGGCCGCGACTGAACTCTCGCTCGTCGACCGGGCAATGCAGCATTTGCCCGACGAACAGCGCGAGGCCGTGCTGCTGGTGCTGGTCGAGGGTTACAAATACGCCGAGGCGGCGGAGATTGTCGGATGCCCGATTGGCACGCTGACCTCGCGGCTGCTGCGCGGGCGCGAGGCGCTGATGGCCCGGCTGGGAGAAGCAGCATGACGGTGACCCCCGAACAGCTGGCCGCACTGGCCGATGGCGAGCTGAACGAGTTCGAAGCCGCCCGGGTCCGCCGGGAGGTCGCGGCTGATCATGCGCTGGCAAGTCAGCTGGCCCAGCTCGAAGCGTTGCGTGCCATGCTGTCGGCCCGCTACGATCCGATCCTGGCCGAACCCGTCCCGGAGCAGCTGACCCAGCCGATTGTCGATACTGCCAAGGTGGTCGATCTCGGCGCGGTTCGCGCCGCGCGGCAGCGCTGGTTCGCACGGCCCGCTGCGCGCTATTTCGCCGGCCCGGCGATTGCTGCGGCTTTGGCCATCGCCGTGTTGATGGGCCGCGGCGCCGGACCGACCGGGTCAGGCTATGCCGATGCGCAGGTCGCGAGTGCACTCGACAGTTCGTTGTCGGGCGAAGCGACCAGCGACGGGGTCAAGGTGCTGCTCAGCTTCCGCGACAAGACCGGGCAGGTTTGCCGGGCCTGGTCGGGCAAGACCGAAGCGGGAATCGCCTGCCGCGACGACACGGGCTGGAAGGTGCGCCAAACCGATGCTGCCAGCCAGACTGCTGGCGGCGAATACCGGCAGGCCGGGAGCGGCGAGGCTGCAATCATGGCGGCTGCGCAGGATCTGGCGGCGGGGCCGGCGTTCGACCGTGCGCAGGAAGAAGCGTCCCGGGCTGCGGCGTGGAGGGCTGCAAACTGAGGCTGGTGGTGCGCCCGAGTGGATTCGAACCACCGGCCCCCAGATTAGGAATCTGATGCTCTATCCGGCTGAGCTACGGGCGCACTCGAAAGTGCCTCTAAGCGGTGCAGCCTTATCGGGCAAGCCGCCGCGACGGCTGGAAGTCAGTTGAGGTCTTCGGGCGGAGCGACCGGGAACGGCAGCGGCATCACCGCGATCCCCTCTTCCAGCAGGTCCTTGGCTTGCTCCAGCGAAGCCTGGCCGTGGATCGTTTCGACATCGCGTTCGCCATAATGCATTTTGCGCGATTGTTCGGCGAAGTCCTTGCCGACCCAGCGGGATTGCCCCAGCGCACTGGCTTGCAACTGGGCCAGCTTGGCCAGCGCTTCCCTGGCTTCGGGCGGCAGTGAACCGCCGATCATCGGCTGAACCGGCTTTGCGGCGGCCAGCTGGTTGCCCTTGCGCGGCACCGCGGGAGCCATCGGGGCCTTGGTCACCTCGGCCGAGCCGCATTGCGGGCATGATACCAGCCCGCGAGCCTGCTGCCCGTCGAAATCATCGGAAGAGCCGAACCAGCCCTCGAACCGGTGTCCGGCCGGACAGGCCAGATCAAACACTATCATCCCACCGCTCGCTTGTTCGACAGGCTGGGCAGTTGGGCCCGGATATCCTTGATCCGGGCCGGATCGAGTTCGGCAAAGGACAGTCCAGCGGCCTCACCGCCCATGTCGAGCAGCACCTCACCCCAGGGGTCGATCACCAGGCTGTGGCCATAGGTCTCGCGGCCGTCCTGGTGTGTGCCGACCTGGGCGGCGGAAATGACAAAGGCGCTGGCTTCGATCGCACGGGCGCGCTGCAGCACGTGCCAATGGGCCGCGCCGGTCGGGCGGGTGAAGGCGGCGGGAATCGCTATGGCGTCGCAGCGTTCACGGCCCAAGGCTTCGAACAGGGCCGGAAAGCGCAGGTCATAGCAGATCGTCAGACCCAACTTGCCGACCGGGCAATCGACGGTCACCACCGTTTCTCCCGGCGCATAGGCCGCGCTTTCGCGCCAGCTTTCGCCGGTGTCGAGATCGACATCGAACATGTGGATCTTGTCGTACCGCGCCGCGATCGCGCCGCTGCTGTCGATTACCAGCGCGCGGTTGGCCCAGCGGCCATCGTCGCGCAGCACCGGAATTGAGCCAATCGCCACCCAGATCCCCGCTCCGGCCGCCGCCTCGCGCACGGCGGCCAGCACTGGGCTCTGCGCTTCCGGCACCACATTGGTGGCGGCCCGGGCCCGGTCGCGGTCAATCAGGCCGGACATTTCGGGGGTAAAGACCATCGCCGCCCCGCCCATCGCCGCCGCGCCGATTCCCCCGACCATTGCCGAGGCATTGGCCAGCGGGTCGATCCCCGAGGTCATCTGGAGAACGGCGATTCGGGTCACGCCATCACAGGCCCAGCAGCGGGTCGAGTTTTCCGGCCCGGTCGAGCGCCTGGAGATCGTCGCAGCCGCCGATCGCCCGGTCGTCGATGAAGATCTGCGGAACGGTCATCGCGCCGGGCGCGCGGTCCTGCATCTCGGCCTTTTTCGGGCCGCCGAGGGTGATGTCGTGCTCGCTGAAGGCAACGCCCTTGTCGTCGAGCAGCGCCTTGGCCCGGACGCAATAGGGGCAGCCCCATTTGGTGTAGATCTCGACCTTGGCAGCGGACACGCGGGCACTCCTCTTGAAACTCTGCGGCGCTATCATATCTGGGGTGCGAAGTCATTGCCTGCAAGGCGTGGCTTCGCGGGATGCCGGTTGCGGGTCCCGCCTCCATGATTGCTCAAACAGAGGATTATGCCATGAACCGTTTTGACTTTACCCCCTATCGCCGCACCATGGTCGGGTTCGACCGGTTGTTCGACCTGCTAGAAAACCAGGGCCGGATGAACAGCGGCGACAACTATCCCCCCTTCAACATCGAACGCCGCGGCGAAGATGCCTATCGCATCACCCTGGCCGTCGCCGGGTTCAAGCCGGCCGAGATCGACATTACCGCGCAGCAGAACCTGCTGGTGATCGTCGGCAAGAAGGGCGAGGATACCCCGGCCGGGCAGTATCTCCATGTCGGGATCGCCCAGCGCGGGTTCGAGCGCCGGTTCGAACTGGCCGACTATGTCCGGGTCGATGATGCCAACATCGAGGACGGCCTGCTCACGGTCGATCTGGTTCGCGAGATTCCCGAGGCGATGAAGCCCAAGAAGATCGCGGTCGGCACGCAGAAAAGCCTGAGCGTGGTCAAGGATGCCCGCGGCGACAAGAGCGCCAGCGAAGCGGCCTGACCCTGAAGTCGAACGGGGGTGGGCCTTGCGGCGCCACCCCCACGACGCTTTCGCGCCGTCCTGTCACGCGGTGATCATCCGGGTCGCAGAAGATGATCAGGCGTCGACAAGCTTTAACTCGTGACCGGCAAGCCGGCCGGATCGAAAGCGTGTTGGCAACGGTTTAGCAGACACGCTTGCTGAAAAACCGCAACGAACGCGGTTGAATATTCCTTAGCAATGCTGCCCCT
This sequence comes from uncultured Novosphingobium sp., assembly GCA_937897535.1. Lineage (GTDB taxonomy): Bacteria > Pseudomonadota > Alphaproteobacteria > Sphingomonadales > Sphingomonadaceae > Novosphingobium. The sequence continues at coordinate 14,885 of CALCQB010000143.1, forward strand.
TCGCCGCTAAGTGACCGCCCCTATTGGGAAATCGGCCCTGCGACGATCTGGTTTCCGGTTACCGGACCGTACCCTGTGGCAGGTCCCTGTAATCAGCCCCCAGTTAACCCCGTTGCGATTCGCTTTCGCCGTGTTGCGCTATGCGGTCCGGGCAAGCGAATGCAAGGAAATTTCCGCCTTTTTTCCAGCAATCGATTGCTGAAATCCGTCGGCTCAGACCAGCCGGGCTTGCTGGAGTGCAGCCGCAATAAACCCGGCAAACAACGGGTGCGGATCGAACGGGCGGCTCTTGAGTTCGGGGTGGAACTGCACGCCGATGAACCACGGATGGTCCGGCCGCTCGACGATCTCGGGCAGCAGGCCGTCGGGCGACATCCCCGAAAACACCAGCCCGCCCTTTTCGAGCGCGTCGCGGTAGGCGCCGTTGACTTCGTAGCGGTGGCGGTGGCGCTCGCTGATCGTGGTCGCGCCGCCATAGATCGCCGAGACATGGCTGTTGGCACCCAGCTTGGCTTCATAAGCGCCGAGCCGCATGGTTCCGCCCAGATCGGTATCGGCCCCGCGCTGCTGCAGGCCCTCGGGGCTCATCCATTCGGTAATGATCCCGACCACCGGCTCGGTAGTCTCGCCGAACTCGGTCGAACCGGCTGCGGCAATGCCGGCGGTGTTGCGCGCGCCTTCGATGCAGGCCATCTGCATCCCCAGGCAGATCCCGAAGAACGGTACCTTGCGTTCGCGGGCGAAGCGGACTGAGGCGATTTTGCCTTCGGTGCCGCGCACGCCGAACCCGCCCGGCACGAGGATCCCGTGCATCGGCTCAAGCTTGGTGACGATCTCGTCGTCGCCGCCTTCGAACAGTTCGGCGTCGATCCACTTGATGTTGACCTTGACCCGGTTGGCCATGCCGCCATGAACCAGCGCTTCGTTGAGGCTCTTGTAAGCATCGGGCAGGCCGACATATTTGCCGACGACACCGATCGTCACTTCGCCTTCGGGATGCTGGTAGCGATCGACGATATCGGCCCAGCCCGCCATGTCGGGCTGCGGCGCGGACAGGCCGAAATGATGCAGCACTTCGGCATCGAGCCCTTCGGCATGATACTGCAGCGGCACCGCGTAGATGCTGCTGGCGTCGAGCGCGGGGATCACGGCTTCCTTGCGGACGTTGCAGAACAGCGCGATCTTGGCGCGTTCGTTTTCCGGCAGCGGATGCTCGCAGCGACACAGCAGGATGTCGGGCTGGATGCCCAAGCTGGTCAGTTCACGAACCGAATGCTGGGTCGGCTTGGTCTTGAGTTCGCCGGCGGCCGCGACATAGGGCACCAGCGTGACATGGACCGAACAGGTCGCCTCGCGCCCCAGCTCGTTGCGCAGCTGGCGCAGCGCCTCGATGAACGGCAGGCCTTCGATATCGCCGACAGTCCCGCCGATCTCGCACAGCACGAAATCGAGGTCTTCGGTATCAGCCCGCGCGAATTCCTTGATCGCGTCGGTGACGTGCGGGATGACCTGGACGGTTGCCCCCAGGTAATCGCCGCGGCGCTCCTTGGCGATGATGTCGCGGTAGATCCGGCCCGAAGTGATGTTGTCCGCCTGCCGCGCCGAAACCCCGGTGAAGCGTTCGTAATGACCAAGGTCGAGATCGGTTTCCGCGCCGTCGTCGGTGACGTAGACCTCGCCGTGCTGGTAAGGGCTCATCGTCCCCGGATCGACGTTGAGATAGGGATCGAACTTGCGGATCCGGACCTTGTAGCCGCGCCCCTGCAGCAGCGCCGCGAGGCTTGCCGCCATGAGACCTTTGCCGAGCGAGGAGACCACGCCGCCGGTGATGAAAATGAACCGCGCCATGGGAGTTGGGCCTTAAGCCGAAGTGGGGGGATCGGGCAAGCATCGCTTGCCGCAATCCACAGTTTGCGGACGAACAAACAAACCCGGGCGGACCCGTGCGGGCCGCCGGACTGCGAACGATGCGGGGTTTACTGCTTCTTGGCCGGAACGCTGAGCGGATCGGCCGCGCCGGAGGCAGGCGAAGCGGCCGGAGCCGGGGTTACCGGGATCGAACCGCCTTCGAGCGGATTCGAGACCGGGGCCGGCGCCGCGGTGCGGTTCAGGCTGTCTTCGATCTTGCGTTCGGTCCCGGTGCTGGCGGCCAGCGCCGCGAGCAGGATCGACAGGGCAACGAACGAAATTGCCAGGATCGTGGTGGTCCGGGTCAGGAAATCAGCCGCGCCGCGCGCTGACATCAGCCCCGCGGGGCTACCGCCCATGCCCAGTCCGCCGCCTTCGGATTTCTGCATCAGGATCACGACGATCAGCAGGAAGGCGATGATAGCCTGAACGACGGTCAGGAAAATGAAAAGCGACATGGCGGTTCCGGGAAATGAAGATCTGTTGGCGCGCATCTAGGCGCGGCGTCGGCCAAGTGCAAGCGGTGGCGCTAATCCGCGTTGGGGCCGGCAGCCGCCAGTACGATCGCCAGAAAGCTGTCGGCGGTCAGGCTGGCCCCACCAACCAGCGCACCGCCCACTTCGTCAACCGACAGCAGTTCCTCGGCGTTCTTGGCATTGACCGAACCGCCATAGAGAATGCGGACTGGCGCGCCTTCCTCGCCGTATATCGCGAGCAACTGGGCCCGGATCGCACGGTGCATCGCCCCGACATCGCCCAGCGACGGGACTCGTCCGGTCCCGATCGCCCAGACCGGTTCATAGGCCACGGTCACCCGGACGGTAATCGCCTCGCCGCGCGGCAGCGAGCCGGCCAGCTGGCTGCTCACAACCGCTTCGGCCTGGCCGGCATCGCGCTCGGCTTCGGTTTCGCCGACGCAGACGATCACCTCGAGCCCGGCAGCGAGCGCGGCTTCGGCCTTGGCCTTGACCAGCGCATCGCCTTCGCCGTGCAGCGCGCGGCGCTCCGAGTGGCCGACGATCACGAACTGCGCGCCGGCGTCGGCCAGCATTACCGCTGCGACATCGCCGGTGAAAGCGCCCGAAGCTTCGGCATGGCAATCCTGCGCGCCGACTGCGGCGGTCTGCAGGGCTTCGGCCATCGCCCCGATCAGGGTGAACGGCGGGGCAATCCCGACCCGCACCCCGGGGTGCCGGGCCGCACCGCGATCGATCGCGCGGGCCTCGGCCAGCGCCGCGCGGGTGCCGTTCATCTTCCAGTTGCCGACGATAAAGGGCCGGTTGGGCATATCATTTCCTCGCTGAACGCGCCGGCCATTCTCAAGCGGCGAACTTGGCATTGCGCCTAGTCGAGTGCGGCGCGGCTTGTCAAAGGGCTTGCGGCAAACCGCCGGGGAACGCGGCAGCTGGGCCATTGCCTGCCACCACAATGCTGCTAAAGCCCGGCCCGATGCGCCGGTGGTCGGCGCGGGCTTCATTCCTGGCGAGCACACTAATGCTTCAGACCTTCCGCAACTTCTTCCAGTCCAAATGGGGCATCGGCGTCACGCTGGGCTTCCTGGCCCTGATCGCCCTCGCCTTTGCCAGCGGCGATGTGGTCGGAGCGGGTGGCCTCGGCTCGTTCAGCAGCGGCACCAGTGTAGCCAAGGTCGGGAAGGAAAAGCTTGAGACGACCGAAGTCGAGCGTTCGATCCAGACCATCCTGACCCGGATGCGCCAGAATGACCCGACCGCGACGATGGCGACATTTCTGGCGCGTGGGGGCTTTGAAGACCTGCTGACCTATCTGATCGACCGCAAGGCTGCCCGGCAGTGGGGGCAGAAGCACGGGATCGAGATCGGCGACCGGCTGATCGACAGCGAGATTGCCAAGATCCAGCAGATCCAGGCCCCCGACGGCAAGGTCGATCCGGCGCTGTACCGCCGGTTCCTGGCCGAACGCGGGATGTCCGATGCCGAGTTCCGCCGCGAAGTGTCCGAAGACCTGATGGCCCGCCAGCTGACCGGCGGCAACAATCTGGGTCTCAAGGTTCCGGTCAAGATGACCGTGCGCTATGCTGGCGTGGTGATGGAACGGCGCAAGGGCCTGATCATCACCCTGCCCGCGGCATCGTTTGCTCCGACTTCGCCGCCGAGCGAGGGCGAGATCACCGGGTGGTACAACGGCCACAAGGGCGACTATGCCCTGCCCGAACGCCGCACGATCCGCTATGTCAGCTTCGGCGACAACGTGATCAAGAACGTCCCCGCCCCGGCCGAGGCGGAAATCGCCGCGCGCTACACCGCCAACAAGGCCAAGTACGCGCCGACCGACAAGCGCAAGCTGTCGCAGCTGGTCCTGCCGACCGAAGCCGCCGCGAAGACGCTTGCCGCCGAAGTCGCCGGGGGCAAGTCGCTCGAAGCCGCTGCTGGCCCCAAGGGCCTCGCGGTTGCCGCGCTCGGCTCGCTCGACAAGGGGGAATACGCGCTCCAGGCTTCGAGCGATGCCGCCAATGCGGTTTTCGCCGCGCCCAAGGGCAAGGTTCTGGGGCCCTACAAGGCTCCGCTCGGCTGGTTGCTGGTCCGGGTTGACGGGACCGAGGGCACGGCCGGCAAGACCCTCGATCAGGCCCGGCCCGAACTGGTCAAGGAACTGACCGACGAAAAGCGCCGCGCCGCGATCGCCGAATTCTCGGCCAAGATCGAGGACGACCTCGCCAACGGCGCAACCCTGACCGACCTGGCCAAGGACATGGGGCTGCAGGTTGCCGAAACCGCACCGCTCACCGGCGACGGCAACGTCTATGGCCAGGAAGGCCAGACCGCGCCCAAGGAACTTGCCCCGGTGCTCAAGGCGGCTTTCGCGATGGAAGCGGAACGCCAGCCGCAGCTGACCGAGACCGATCCCGGCAAGACCTTCATGATCTTCGATGTCGGCACCCTGACCCCGGCGGCCCCGCCGCCGCTGGCGCAGATTCGCCCGCAAGTGATCGGCGATATCCAGCTGTCCAAGGGTGCCAAGGATGCCAAGGCCGCGGCTGAAAAGCTGCAGGCCCAGCTGCAGAAGGGCGTTCCGGTCGAGGTGGCAATGGCCTCGCTGGGGGTTTCGCTGCCCCCGGTCGACCGGGTCGACAAGCCGCGGATGGAAGTCCAGGCCAAGGGCCAGAACGCCTCCAAGCCGGAAATGCTGCTGTTCTCGATGGCCAAGGGCAAGGTTCGCCTGCTCGCCGCGCCGCGCAACCGCGGGTGGTACGTCGTGACGGTAAGCGAAGTGATCCCGGGCCAGGTCGCGCCAACCGACCCGCGCCTGCAAGGGCTGCAAGAGAGCCTGCAGGGCGCCTATGGCACCGAGTACACCGACCAGCTCAGCGCCGCGATGCGCAATGACGTCGGCGTGACCCGTAACGACGGCAACACAGTGGCGCTCAAGAAGCGGCTCCAGGGCGGACAGTAAGCACCGGACCGATGAACAACGCCCGGCCCGAAAACTGGACGGCAGCCACGGCGGCGCTCGCCGCCGGCCGCTCCAGCCTGATCTGGCGCAAGCTGGTCGCCGACACCGAAACCCCGGTCGGGGCAGCGCTCAAGCTGATCGAGGACGGGCGCGGCGATTTCCTGCTCGAATCGGTCGAAGGCGGCGAAGTGCGCGGGCGCTACAGTCTGCTTGGGCTCGATCCCGATCTGGTGTTTCGCGCTACGAGAGCGAGCGCCGAGGTCAACCGGGATTGGCGACACGATCGCAGTGCCTTCACCCCGCTGGACAACGACAGCCTGACCGAACTGCGCGCGCTGGTCGGCGCGTGCCGGATCGAGGTGCCCGCCGAATTGCCGCCGGTGCTGGCCTGCCTGGTCGGCTACTTCGGCTATGAGACCTATGGCCTGGTCGAAAAGCTCCCGCGCCCGGCGGAGAACCCGCTGAGGCTACCCGACATGCTGTTTGTGCGGCCGGCGCTGATCCTCGTTTTCGACCGGCTGACCGATGCGCTGTGGTGCGTCGCTCCGGTCTGGCCGGGCGGCAGCGATCATGCGCTCGAAGCGGCGCAGGAGCGGATCGACAGCGCGCTGGCCCGGCTGAATTCGGCAGTGCCGCAGGTCCGGCTCGACGCCACCCTGCCCGAGCCGGTGCTGACCCCGACGATGGCGCCGGGCCAGTACCGCGAGATGGTGCTGCGCGCGAAGGACTACATTTCGGCCGGCGATATCTTTCAGGTGGTGCTGGCCCAGCGCTTCACCACGCCGTTCAGCTTGCCGCCGCTGGCGCTGTACCGCGCGCTGCGCCGGGTCAACCCTTCACCGTTCCTCTATTTCCTCGATCTGCCAGGCTTTGCCCTGACCGGGTCGAGCCCCGAGATTCTGGTCCGGGTCCGCGACGGCGAAGTCACGATCCGCCCGATCGCCGGAACCCGGCCGCGCGGCGCTTCGCCCGAGGAAGACCGCGCGAACGAGGCCAGCCTGCTGGCCGATCCCAAGGAACGCGCCGAACACCTGATGCTGCTCGATCTCGGCCGCAACGATGTCGGCCGGGTGGCGCAAACCGGTTCGGTCAAGGTCACCGAAAGCTACACGGTCGAACGCTACAGCCACGTGATGCACATCGTCTCGAACGTGGTCGGGAGGCTCGATGCGGCAAACCATGACGCGATCGATGCGGTCTTTGCCGGGTTCCCGGCCGGAACCGTCAGCGGCGCACCCAAGGTCCGTGCGGCCGAGATCATCGCCGAGCTCGAGCCCGAAACCCGCGGCGCCTATGCCGGCGGGGTCGGCTATTTCGCCCCCGACGGCAACCTCGACAGCTGCATCGTGCTGCGCACCGGGGTCGTCAAGGACGGCATGCTCCACGTCCAGGCCGGAGCCGGCATCGTCGCCGACAGCGACCCGGACTACGAACAGCGCGAATGCGAAGCCAAGGCCGGCGCGCTGATCGCCGCGGCGCGGGAAGCGGTGCGGGTGGCGAGCGAGGCCGGGTTCGGGCAATAGCTTGACCCGTCGTCCTGTGCGGCTAGCTTGCCGACCATGCGCAATCTTCTCCTCCTGCTCGTCGCCCTGATCGCCACCCCACTCCACGCCGAGGACTGGCAGAAACGCGCCGCCGAACGCGATGTGGTCCTGCCCGGGTTCAAATTCGAGAACGGTGAGACGATGGATCTGCGGATCCATGTCACCACGCTTGGCACCCCGCGCCGCAATGCCGGGGGCGAGGTCGAGAATGCGGTGATGGTGTTGCACGGGACCGGCGGATCGGGCTGGCAGTTCTTTCGCCCGCAATTCGCCGACGAGCTTTATGGCCCGGGCCAGCCGCTCGACATCAGCAAATGGTACGTGATCCTGCCCGACAACATCGGCCACGGCAAAAGCTCCAAGCCGAGCGACGGGCTGCGCATGGCCTTCCCGCGCTATGACTATGCCGACATGGTCAATGCCCAGCAACGGATGTTGCTCGAAGGGCTGGGGGTGAGCAAGCTGCAGTTGGTCCTCGGCACTTCGATGGGCTGCATGCACGCGTTCGTGTGGGGCACCGACCATCCCGGCTTTGCGCTGCGGCTTGCACCGTTCGCCTGCAACACGATGGAGATCGCCGGGCGCAATCGGGTCTGGCGGCAGATGTCGATCGACGCAATCAAGGCCGATCCGGTCTGGGATAGCGGCAACTACCAGCGCCCGCCGCTCTCGGGCCTGCGCACAGCGGCCTATCTCGGGCTGATCGCCGGGGCCAACCCGGTGGCGCTGCAGGACCAGTTCCCGACCCGGGCCAAGGCCGAAGCATTCCTGGCTGAACGCACCGGCGCAGCGCTGAACGATCCGGTCGATGCCAACGACCAGATCTACCAGCTCGACAGTTCGCGCGATTACAACCCGCTGCCCCGGCTGCGAGGCGTCAAGGTGCCGGTGCTGTGGATCAATTCGGGCGACGATTTCATCAACCCGCCAGAGCTCGGCCTCGCCCAGAAACACGCCAAACTGATGCCGCGCGCGCGGTTCATCCTGATCCCGGCGAGCAAGGACACCAAGGGCCACGGCACCCATACCTGGGCGAAGTTCTGGAAGAAGGACCTGGCGAAACTGCTGGTGACCAGGCCATGAGCGAGCGCCGCACGCTCTATCCGCCGATCGAACCCTATGCGAGCGGAATGCTTGCGGTCGGCGACGGCCACAGCATCTACTGGGAGCGCTGCGGCACGCCGGGCGGCAAACCGGCGGTGTTCCTCCATGGCGGTCCTGGCAGCGGGCTCAGCGCGAAACAGCGCCAGCAATTCGATCCGGCCCTGTACGACGTGCTGCTGTTCGACCAGCGTGGTTGCGGACGCTCGACCCCCTTCGCCGGACTCGAAGCAAACACCACCTGGCACCTGGTCGCCGACATGGAAAAGCTGCGCGAACTGGCCGGGCACGAGACCTGGCTGGTGTTCGGCGGTTCGTGGGGCTCGACCCTCGCTCTCGCCTATGCCGAGACCCATCCCGAACGGGTCAGCGAACTAGTCCTGCGCGGCATATTCCTCGGCAGCCAGAGCGAGTTCGACTGGCTCTACACCTACGGCGCGAGCGAACTCTACCCCGAGGCCTGGCAAGACTTCATCGGCCATATCCCGGCCGGGGAACGCGCCGAGCTGCTCGAAGCCTACCACCGCCGCCTGACCAGCGAAGACCAGGCGGTCCGGCTCGCCGCGGCGAAGATCTGGTCGATGTGGGAAGGTGTCACCGTCACCTTGCTGCCCGATCCCGCGATGATGGCCGACTTCACCGCCGACGATCATGCGGTCGCGGTCGCCAGGATCGAGAACCACTATTTCCGCCACGATTGCTGGCTCGAACCCGGCCAGTTGCTCCGCGATGCCAGTCGGCTCAAGGGCATCCCCGGGATCATTGTCCAGGGCCGCCACGATTGCTGCACGCCCCCCGCGGCGGCCTGGGCGCTCAAGCAAGCCTGGCCCGAGGTCGAGTTGCAGATCGTCCCCGATGGCGGGCACCTGTTCACCGAGCCGGGGATCACCGACGGGCTGGTCCGGGCGAGCGACCGGTTTGCCGGAAAAGGGTGACTCGCAAATCCCCGCCGACCGGCCTAAGGGCTCCCGCATGACCGACATCCTAGTGATCGACAATTACGACAGCTTCACCTGGAACCTGGTCCATTACCTGATGGAACTGGGGGCCAAGGTTGAAGTGGTCCGCAACGACGCAATCTCGGCCGGGCAGGCGGTGTCGAGCGGGGCGCGGGCGTTCCTGATCTCGCCCGGGCCCTGCACCCCCAACGAAGCCGGGATCAGCCTCGATCTGGTCGGGGCCTGCGCCGCTGCCGGCAAGCCGTTGCTCGGCGTGTGCCTGGGGCACCAGTCGATCGGCCAGTATTTCGGCGGGCAGGTGGTGCGCGGGGGGTTGATGCACGGCAAGACGTCGCCGGTCACCCACGACGGCACCGGACTGTTCAAGGGTCTGCCCTCGCCGTTCCTGGCGACCCGCTATCACTCGCTGATCGTCGATGATGTACCCGATGGGCTGGTGATCAACTGCACTTCGGATGACGGCCATGTCATGGGCGTCCGGCATCAGAGCCTGCCAATCCACGGGGTCCAGTTCCACCCGGAAAGCATCGCAACCGAACATGGCCACGCGATGCTGGCCAATTTCCTGCGGATCGCGGGGGTCGAGCCCAAGGTTCTGGCGTGACCCTGGATGAAGCCGAAGACCTGTTCGGCCGGATCCTCGACGGGCAGGTCCCGGACGAGGCGATTGCCGCTACCCTGATCGAACTGGCCGAACGCGGCGAGAGCGCGGCCGAGATCGCCGGGGCGGTCCGGGCCATGCGCGCACGGATGAAGCGGGTGGCCGCTCCCGCGGGCGCGATTGACGTCTGCGGCACCGGGGGCGACGGGCAGCACAGCCTCAACGTCTCGACTGCCGTCGCGCTGGTCGTCGCGGCCTGCGGGGTGCCGGTCGCCAAGCACGGCAACCGCGCCGCCTCCAGCCTGGCCGGT
>CALCQB010000144.1 GCA_937897535.1 uncultured Novosphingobium sp.
TGATTGTGAATAAAGTCGGTTTTGACACTGTACTTGCAGGCTCAAATTATTATTGAACTGATAATTATTCTTTCAATTGTTCAGATTCCACATTTGCCTCCACCTATGTCTATCTCAGTTGCAACTCAGTTGCAGACCACTGCAGGTGATGCTAAAGCAACGGCAGGTATTTGGAAATAGTTTGCGAGAGCTGCAGATCAATCTACTGAAGTTTAACGAAGAGTAGAATTACACTTTCAAAACCAAAAGGTGGTTTGCTAAAAGTTGCAAGTGGACAAGCATCTGCAGCTCGAATCCGCCACCGAACTCATCGGCATGCTCGAGGCCGGAACGGTGCGGCTATCCACCACGCCATCCATGAACATCTTCACAAAGCCCGAGGACAGCCAGTCGTTGTCATATTCGGCCGTCATGGCCGAGGCGCGGTCAAGTTCCGACAACGCCATATGTGGCTTGAAGTGGAAGGGCACCTTGACCCGCGCGGTCAACCGGCCTTCGTCGCGCAACTCGCCCAGCAGGGCCAGCGTGTACATATTGCCGTCCATGTTCACCATGCTGGTGATGCCATGCGACGCGCAGTGCCGCAGACCGGCCTCGATCTTGTCCTTGTCAATCGCCCGTTCGGCGGCACTTGGCCACGGATCAGGCTCGCCCCCCGTCGCGATGCCAAGGTTCAGCCGCGCCTCGCCGCCCAATGCTATGACGGGGGCAAAGGCCTCGAACTCGCGCAACTCTCCGGTGGCAAGCCCGTCCTCGCCCATCACGACATCGCGCTGCCGCTGACGCCGCGCACGCTGCAGACCGACTTGAAGGGTTGGACGCTGGCCGGCCTGGACCCGCGCGGCCAGAGCGGCGCCTTCCTGGGCGGTCTTGTCTGCTGCCGCGCTGGCGCTGGCGGCCTTGGCTTCGAGCGCTTCGGCCCGCGCCCGGGCATCCTTGCCCTGGGCTTCCGCATTGTTGAACGCGGCCTGGGCGTCTTCGGTGCTGTCGATCGCCTGGACCGGGTTCTGGGCAAGCGAGATCTGGACCCCGGCCAGGACGGCCAGGCCAAGTGCGCAAGGGAGAACCAACCGGGCCAGCATCGCCGCGCCTTATCCTGAACGGTGATAGGGATGGCCAGCAAGAATGCTGGTCGCGCGCCACAATTGTTCGGCCAGAAGGGCGCGGACCAGCAGATGCGGCCAGGTCATCGCCCCGAAGCCGAGCAGCAGATCGGCCTTTTCGCGGGCGGCCTGGCCGTGCCCGTCGGCGGCGCCGATCAGGAACCGCGCCTCGCGCACCCCGTCATCGCGCCACCGGCCGAGCAGCGCGGCAAACTCTTCGGAGCTCATTTGCTGGCCGTGCTCGTCGAGCAGCACCTCACGGCAGGGGCTCGGCGGCGGCGGGACGATCCCACCGACTTCGGGTAGTTCGGTCAGGGTCAGCGGCCAGGTAATCCGCTTGGTATAGCGGGCGACAAGATCGGCTTCGGCCGAACGCCCGATCTTTCCCCGCGCGATAAGGTGCAACCGCATCGAAGCGCGTCAGGCGCTGCCCGAATCCCCGAAAGCCCACATCCGCTCAAGGTTGTAAAAGGTGCGCACTTCGGGGCGGAACAGGTGGACCACCACATCGCCGGCATCGACCAGCACCCAGTCGGCGGCAGGCAGGCCCTCGATCCGGACATGGCCGAAACCGCCGTGCTTGATCCGCTCGGCCAGCTTCTGCGCCATGGCCGCGACCTGGCGGGTCGAACGGCCCGAGGCAATCACCATGTGATCGGCGATCGAGCTCTTGCCTTCAAGCGGGATGGAAACCAGCTCCTGCGCCTGATCGTCGTCGAGCGACTTCAGCACCAGTTCGTGGAGCGAGCCCGGCTCCGAAGTGGGAAGCGGGGCAGGAGTGCCGGCGGCTTCGGCCGGCGCGGGTTGGGCGGATGTCATTTAAGCGGGAACGGCTCCTGTGGAAGGGCTTCGCAAAAGGTCATGCGATGTCGGGGTCGACCGGATGGTGCGTCAAGGAATCCCGCAGGCGCTTGCCGGAAAATCGGCTGGCCCAGTCTGGATCGGCGCGGCGAATGGCAGTCGCCGAGCGGGGATCGGGATCGAAACGCAATTGTATCAGCGCGGGTGCGCTCCATCCTGCCCGGTGCTTGATGCTGGCTGCAGATCGCCGGAATCGACCGAGCCAGGCCTGGGCGGGGCTCGCCTGGGCAGCGCCATCATAGCCCGGACGGGCGATAACCGCAATCGGCATGGTGCGGGCCAGCCCGCGCCAGTCCTTCCAGCGGTGCAACTGGGCGAGATTATCGCTGCCCATCAGCCAGACGAAGCGGCATTTCGGATAGCGCCCGGCCAGCTTCCGCAAGGTATCGACGGTGTAGCGGGTGCCGAGTTCGCGCTCGATCTGGGTCGGGACGATTCGCGTGCCGCGGGCCTGGTGCTGGGCCGAGGCGAGCCGCGCGACCAGCGGGGCCATCCCGGCTTTGGGCTTGAGCGGGTTGCCCGGCGAAACCAGCCACCACACCTCATCGAGGCCCAGCGCCTGCAAGGCAAACAGACTGATCCGGCGGTGCCCGCCATGCGCGGGATTGAAGCTCCCGCCCAACAGGCCGACGCGTTTCAGGGCCGGATCTGGCCGGTGCCGCGCACCAGCCACTTGTAAGTGGTGAGCCCTTCGAGCGCGACCGGGCCGCGCGCGTGGAGCCGCCCGGTGGCGATCCCGATTTCGGCGCCGAGCCCGAATTCGCCGCCATCGGCAAACTGGGTTGAGGCGTTGGCCATGACGATCGCGCTGTCGACTTCGGTCAGGAACCGCTCGGTCGCCGTTGCATCCTCCGAGACGATGGCTTCGGTGTGCTGCGAGCCGTGGGTGGCGATGTGCTGCAGTGCCGCGTCGAGGCCGTCGACCACCGCGACCGACAGCACCGGTTCGAGGTACTCGGTGTCCCAGTCCGCGTCCGCAGCTGGACCGATTCGCGGATCGAGCGCCATGGCCCGGGCATCCCCGCGCAGTTCGCAGCCCGCTTCAAGCAACGCGCCGACCACCGCTTGCGCCGCGGGGAACTGCGCATCGAGCAGCAAGGTCTCCATCGCCCCGCAGATCCCGGTCCGGCGCAGCTTGGCATTGACCGCGATTCTCACCGCCTTGGCCGGATCGGCGGCGGCGTGAAGGTAGGTATGGTTGATCCCGTCAAGGTGGGCGAGCACCGGCACCCGGGCATCGGCCTGGACCCGCGCGACCAGGCTCTTGCCGCCGCGCGGCACGATCATGTCGATCAGCCCTGCAGCGGTGAGCATCGCCCCGACCGCTGCGCGGTCCTGGGTCGGCACCAGCTGCACCGCGGCTTCGGGTACGCCCGCGCTGGTCAGCCCGCGAACCAGCGCGGCGTGGATCGCCCGGTTCGAGCGGACCGCTTCGCTGCCGCCGCGCAGCAGCACCGCGT
>CALCQB010000145.1 GCA_937897535.1 uncultured Novosphingobium sp.
CGATCTCGCGATCGTCGAGGTCGAGAATATCGTCCGGCACATGCGCATGGGCAAGAGCGCCTATCAGGCCTCGATCGACGCAGCCGATGAGATCGGCCTGGCGGTGGTTGCGACCACTTTCTCGATCGTCGCGGTGTTCCTGCCGGTGGGCCTGATGCCGGGTATTCCGGGGCAGTATTTCAAGAATTTCGGCTGGACCGTGGTCGCCTCGGTGCTGATGAGCCTGGCCGTGGCGCGGATGATCACCCCGATGATCGCGGCCTATTTCCTCAAGGCTCACGGCATCGCCGAACACGGCACCGGGCCGTGGATGGACCGTTACCTCAAGGTGCTGCACTGGTCGCTCGACAGCAGCAAGGCCAAGGCAAGGCGTGCGCGCCTGACCCGGGTGCCGGGCAAGGCGGTCTACATGATCCTGGGCTTCGTCTTCGCCGCGGCGATGTTCTACATGTTGCTGTTCGGCGGCGCGGCGCCGGCTGCGGGTGAGGTTGCCAAGGGTCCGAATCCGCTGCTGGTGGTGTTCGGGACGATCTTCGGCGTACCGATGAGCTTCGTCGCAGGCTGCGCGATCACAGCGCTGCTCGGCGGCCTGATCGGCCTGTTAGTGGCGCGCGATGCCGAAACCGGCTTCTTCGCCTGGTGCCGGTTCTGGCTCGGCCGGTTCCGGGCGCGGATGTTCGATCACCGGGTCTGGATGATGGGGATCGGCTTGTTTTCACTGGTCCTGTCGGGCGTGCTGTTTGCGGTCATTCCGGCGCAGCTGTTCCCCGAGGTCAACGAGGATACCAGCCAGATCGTGGTCGAGATGGTCCCCGGTACCACTCTGGGCCAGACCGAAAAGGTCGTCGATTCGGTCGCTGCCCTGATCGCGACCCGCACCGGTGAGGTCGAGCGGATCCAGCAGCGCGTCCGCGAAGGCAACGGCCGCCTGTTCATCTCGCTCAAGGAAGATCGCAAGAAGACCAGCCAGGAATTCGAACGCGAACTGACCCCGCTGCTGCAGAAGATTCCCGATGCGCGGATTACCTTCCAGACTTTCAACGGGGTTGGCCCCGGCGGAATCGGCCGGCCGATTTCGGTGATGCTGACCGGGGCAGATTCGGTCCAGCTCGAAAAGGCTGCCGCGACCCTGGTCGAACAGATGCGCGACGTGACCGGCGTGGTCGCGCCGCGGATCGCCGCCGACACCCGCCGGCCCGAGTTGCTGATCACCCCACGCCAGGAACTCGCCGCCAGTCTGGGCGTGACCACCGCCGCGCTCAGCCAGACGATCCGGATCGCGACGATCGGCGATATCGACCAGAACGCAGCCAAGTTCTCGCTCGCTGACCGCCAGATTCCGATCCGGGTCCGGCTGTCCGAAGGGGCCCGCCGCGATATCTCGGTGATCGAAAACCTGCCGGTCCAGACTGCCTCGGGCGGTTCGGTTCCGCTCGCCAGCGTCGCCGACATCACTTTCGGTTCGGGGCCGGTCTCGATCCGCCGCTACAACCAGGAACGCCGGGTGTTCGTTGGGGCCGATCTTGCTCCGGGCGCGCTCAAAGGCAACGTCATGACCGAGATCAACAAGCTCCCGATCATGACCAACCTGCCGCAGGGGATCAGCAACACCCCGTTCGGCGAGGACGAGATCTTTGCCGAGCTGATGAACAGCTTTGCGATCGCGCTCGGTTCGGCGGTGCTGCTGGTGTTCGGGGTGCTGGTGCTGCTGTACCACCGGTTCGTCTCGCCGCTGGTCAACATGGGTTCGCTGCTGCTCGCACCGCTGGGCGGGCTGCTGCTGCTGGCGATCTTCGGCCAGCCGATCTCGCTCCCGGTGTTCATCGGGATCCTGATGCTGTTCGGGATCGTCGCCAAGAACTCGATCCTGCTGATCGACTTCGCGATCGAGGAAATGGCCAGGGGCGCAACGCGCTTCGAAGCGATCATCGAGGCCGGGCACAAGCGGGCCCAGCCGATCGTGATGACCACCGTGGCGATGACCGCCGGGATGGTCCCGACCGCGCTTTCGCTGACCGGGGACAGCGCCTGGCGCGCGCCGATGGGCACGGTGGTGATGGGCGGGCTGATCCTGTCGACCCTCTTGACCCTGCTGATCGTCCCGGCCGGGTTCAGTCTGGCCAACGGACTGGAAGCACGGCTTGGACCGCGGCTCAGCAAGCTGTTCCTGACCTATCGCAAGGGCGACCGCGAAGCTGCCGTCATGCCGGTGCACGAGCCGGTTCCCGCGACGCGGCGGGATGACGGACCGCTGCCGGCGGAGTGACGGCCAACCGGGCTCGCTCGCGCCGGCTGCGCCCGGTGCCGCTGCCGCCGGACAAGGCCCGGCGGATGCGGACTTTCGCTACCGGACTGCTGGTGCTGATGGCCGGGGTCTTTCTGGCCGCGCGGCATTTCCAGGGCCTGCACCCGGCGGTTGGCTATGTCCTCGCGTTCAGCGAAGCGGCGATGGTCGGCGGGCTGGCTGACTGGTTTGCGGTCACCGCGCTGTTCCGCCATCCGCTCGGACTGCCGATCCCGCACACCGCGATCATCCCGGAAAACAAGGACCGGATCGCCGAAACCATGGCGCAGTTCCTTCGCGAGAATTTCCTTACACCCCAGGTCGTGGCGCGGCGGCTGACCGCAATGAACCTGGCCGGCGCAGCGGGTGACTGGCTGGCCGATCCGGCCAGGGGCGGCAGCACCCGGCTGCGTGACGGCGCGGCCGAGCTGCTGGCCCAGGTGCTCGAATCGCTCGATCCCGAACGGCTCGGCACCCAGGTTCGCGGCGGGCTGTTCCGCCAGATCGAAAAGCTCGAGGTTTCGCCGCTGCTCGGCCAGATGCTGACAACCACGATCGCCGACCGGCGCCACCTGCCGGTGATCGATTCGCTGGTCCGCTGGGGCGGGCTGACGCTGGAAGACAACGAGGACCTGATCCGCGAGATGATCCACCGCCGCGCCAATGCCGTGCTGCGCTGGACCGGACTGGACGAGACGCTGGCCAATTCGGTGCTCGACGGGCTGTACAAGCTGCTGGCCGAAGTGATCGTCGATCCCGACCATCCGCTGCGGGGCAAGATCGAGGAAGGTCTGTCCAAGGTGGCGGGCGACCTGCAGCACGATCCCGAACTGCGCGGCAGGATCGAGCGGATGAAGGGCGAACTGCTCGGCAATCCGGCGGTCTCGACCTGGTGGCAGGGGGTGTGGGAACGGCTCCGCACCGGGATGCTCGCGCGGCTGCGCCGCCCGGCGGGGGAAGGCAGCGGGCAACTGGCCGAAGCGTTGGCCGAACTCGGCCGCCACCTGCGCGATGACCCCGCGCTCCAGCACCAGATCAACCGCTTCGCTCGCCGGACCCTGGTCGGGATCGCGGTCCGCTATGGCGATCAGATCGTCCGGCTGGTCTCCGAAACGGTCAAGCGCTGGGATGCCGAGACTGTCACCGCCCGGATCGAAGGCGCGGTCGGCCGCGACCTGCAATTCATCCGGATCAACGGCACGCTGGTCGGCGGGCTGGTCGGGGTGGTGATCCACGTGATCGACCAGTTTCTCTAGCAGACCCGATTTTCCCAGCTCCGTCCGCCCTGAGCTTGTCGAAGGGCCGTCGTGTTTTGCTGGCAAGGCGCCGCGGCCAAGAAGGACAGTCCTTCGACAAGCTCAGGACGGACGGGTAAGGGGAACGTATGAGCAATCCCGAGACACCTTTCCTCATCACCGAACGGCTCGAACTATGGCAGCCGCAAGTCGGCGATCTTGCCGACCTGTTCGACCTGACCCTGGCTGAAGAGACCCGCCGCTTCCTCGGCTCGTTCGTGCCGACCGAGATGGATTCCTTTGCCCGGTTGTTGCGCAATGCCGGATCGTGGTCGCTCTATGGCTATGGCACCTTCGCCGTTCGGCTCAAGGGCCAGCGGCGGATCATCGCCACCTGCGGCGTGTTCCGCAGCCACCGTGGCTTTGGGGCCGAGCAGGGTCTCGACAACGTTCCTGAGGCCGGGTGGATCGTCCACCGGGACCACTGGGGACAGGGTATAGCGCGCGAGGCAATGGCGGCGGCGCTGGCGTGGTTCGATACGACCCACGGGCCGCAGCGGATCGCCTGCATGATCGAAGAGGGACATGCGGCTTCGGACAAGCTGGCCGTGCAGCTGGGGTTTGTACCATACGGGCGGCATCTAAAACCCGATGAAGCGCCGCTGGTGCTGTACGAGCGCTTACCAGCCTGATCCCGCGACCCAGCGAACCTGGCTCAGGTAATAGGATTTGACCGGCTTGCCCGCGCTATCGAGCGCCGGAGCGAGCCGGGCGCGTTCGCGAAGCAGCTTGCAGGACAGATCGGCGAACGAATCCGGATTGGTGCGGAACAGGATCCGGCAATTCGACACCGAGCCATCGGGCTCGACATCCAGACGGAAGCGAACAATGCCGTTTTCGCCGTTCCACAGCGCCCCTAACGGATAGTCGCCCGATCGCAGCCAGGTGCCGGGATTGCCGGTCGGCTGGACCCGGCGTGACAATGTTCCCTGAATGGCCGGATCGAAGCCCCAATGCCGCAGCAGGTCGTCCGTGCAGGTGCGCATTGCCTGCATCGGCGCCGCCATCGAGCCGGTCTGGAGCTGGATCGCAGCGGCTCCCGCTTTCTTGAACGTGATGCTGGTCACCGCCGCTTCCAGCTGCGGGGTAACCGCGGGCGGGCGCACCGCAGGATCGTATTGCTGTTTCGGAAAGTTCCAGCCATCGAGCCGTGCGCCCGAGACGATTACCGTCGGGGTCTTGGCGGCATCGGTCGCGGTCGCGGCGACCGCCTCGAAGCGTTGGAGCGGTTGCGAACCGAACGCCAGTTCGAGCGGCATCCTGAGGCCGCCGTTATAGCGGAGCGCCTGGCTGTAAAGCCTGAGATCAAACCCGTCGCCCGGATCGTAGCGATTGAGCACCAGCAGGACGCTGTCCTTGTCCGCGCCGAACCGCGTGGCGAGTGTGCAGCTATCATCGTCGTAGCGCATTTCCCACTTGCTTGTGTGGGGCAGCACAACCTTGGCCCGATTGGCGGCGAGCGAAGGCTGCGCGGTCAACGCGAAGGCAATCGAGGCAAAAACAAGCGAACGCAGCATGGGAGCTCCTCGTCGGACCTCCTCCATCTTAACTCATTCTTGCCGAACGAGAATACAGAAATTGCGTTACAGTTGCGGCCTTAATGCTTCGGGGTGCCCGAGACGATCTTGTCCATCACGGCCAGCATCACGCCCGAGGCGATGAACACCATGTGGATCACGACCATCCAGAACAATTGCTGCACGCGCCCCGGGCTGATCACCGCTCCATCGAGCGACATGAAGTTCTTGAGCAGATTGATCCCCGAAATCGCGACGATCGAGGCTATCAGCTTGAGCTTGAGGCCGGAGAAATCCACCTTGCCCATCCATTCGGGGCGGTCCTCATGGTCCTT
This sequence comes from uncultured Novosphingobium sp., assembly GCA_937897535.1. Lineage (GTDB taxonomy): Bacteria > Pseudomonadota > Alphaproteobacteria > Sphingomonadales > Sphingomonadaceae > Novosphingobium. The sequence goes on from CALCQB010000145.1 coordinate 5,432, forward strand.
GACGTCCATCTTCGAGACGAAGTTTTCATAACCGGCGAACAGTACCATCATCAAGAGGTTGCCAGTCAGCGTGATGTCGATCAGCGACAGCACTGCCAGTACCGCATCGCTTTCGGTCATTGCCAGCGTGTGCGTGGCGATGTGCCAGGTTTCCTGTGCGAACTTGACCAGCAGCATCGCCAGCGCGCCGACCATCAACACATAGAACGGCGCCATCAGCCAGCGGCTGCCGAACAGAAAGGCTTCGAGGCCGCGTTCGAACCTGGCCCAGAATGACGGTTTGCCCGATTCCACTTGGGCCACGGCGGCCTCCAGTGCGATCTGTTCGTGCTTCATCGTGAATGCCCCCCTTCCGGAATTCGCCATGGGGGCTATCAGATGGATGGTTAATATTGGGCTAAGGCTCTGGCGAACATGAAAAAGGCCCCGCCGAAGCGGGGCCTTTGGTGATCTTGCGATACCGGCTGGATCAAAGCTTGCCGGTCAGCTCCGGCACAGCCGTGAACAGGTCCGCGACCAGCCCGATGTCGGCGACCTGGAAGATCGGGGCGTCCTCGTCCTTGTTGATCGCGATGATCGTCTTTGAATCCTTCATGCCCGCGAGGTGCTGGATCGCGCCGGAGATGCCGACCGCGATGTAGATTTCGGGGGCGACGATCTTGCCGGTCTGGCCGACCTGGTAGTCGTTGGGGACATAGCCCGCATCGACCGCCGCGCGGCTCGCGCCAACCCCGGCGCCAAGCTTGTCGGCGAGCGGGATGATGACAGCCGCGAACGTTTCCGCATCCTTCAGCGCGCGGCCGCCCGAGACGATGATCTTGGCGCTGGTCAGTTCGGGGCGCTCGCTCTTGGCGATTTCCGAACCGACGAAGCTCGAGGTGCCGGCGTTGCCCGGACCCGAGACGGCCTCGACGCTGCCCGAACCGCCGGTGGGCTCGGCCTTGGCAAAGGCAGTCCCGCGCACGGTAATCACCAGCTTGGCGTCGCTCGATTCAACCGTGGCAATCGCGTTGCCGGCGTAGATCGGACGGGTGAAGGTCTTGGGGCCTTCGATCGAGAGGATGTCCGAGATCTGCATCACATCGAGCAAGGCAGCGACGCGCGGGGCGATGTTCTTGCCGGTGGTGGTGGCGGGCGCGAGGAACGCGTCGTGGTGGCCCATCAGATCGGCGACCAGCGGCGCGACGTTCTCGGCCAGGGCGTGCTCATAGGCAGATCGGAAGAGCGTCGTGTAGGGAAAGAG
>CALCQB010000146.1 GCA_937897535.1 uncultured Novosphingobium sp.
GGTGGAAATCACCTACGGTCCGGGTTCGGGCATGTAAGCCAGGCGTTCACGCCAAAATCGAATTGGGGGCCGGAGCAATCCGGCCCCCTTTTTGTTGCGGGCAGGCCGCCGGACGCTAGGATGGGCAGCGCATGATGCGCTTCCTCAGACCCTCCCGCCCGTCCGAACACCGCACCATCGCCGGCAAGATCGGCTGGTACACCGGCAAGGCCATCGTCTGGTTTGTGGCGGGCAGCGTCGGCCTGACCATCCTGTTCAAGTTCGTACCGGTCCCGGTAACGCTCACGATGATCCTCGACCCCAACGGGTTCGACAAGAGCTGGACCCCGCTAAGCCGGATCGACCGCAACATGGTGTCGGCCGTGATCGCGGGCGAAGACGCCAAGTTTTGTGCCCACAACGGCTTTGACACCGATGCGATCGAGAAGGCGATCGAGCGTAATGCCCGTTCAAGCCGGTTGCGCGGCGGCTCCACGATCAGCCAGCAGACCGCCAAGAACGTGTTCCTGTGGCAAGGCACCGGCTGGACCCGCTATGCCCGCAAGGGGCTGGAGGTATGGTTCACCTTTCTGATCGAGAATATCTGGGGCAAGCGGCGGATCATGGAGGTCTACCTCAACGTCGCCGAAACCGGGCTCGGCACCTATGGGGTCGAAGCCGGGGCGCAGCGCTATTTCAAGCACTCGTCGGCGCAGCTTGGCCCGGTCGAGGCGGCGCGGATCGCAGCGGCCCTGCCCGCGCCCAAACGCCGCGAAGTGGTGGCCCCCGGCGGCTTCACCCGCCGCCACGGCAATGCGATCGCCGCCCGCAGCGGGGTGGTCCGGAACGAGGCGCTCGACGCCTGCGTTTATCGCTAGCCGACAGGCGCCAAAAAAGAAGGGGCGCCGAAGCGCCCCTTCCCGACATTGGTCAGATCAGGATCTGATCAGAACTTCATCACCAGCGTGCCGCTGATCGTGCGCGGTGCGCCGATCTGCACGAAGCCCGGATTACCGTAAGTGGCGATCCCGGTGGTCCGGCTGAAGGTGTTGGCCTGGATAAGCCCGCCGCCGAAACCGCCGACATAGAACTGGTCGAACAGGTTGTAGACATTGAGCTGCAGGTAAGTCCCTTCCGGAGCCCCGACAAAGTCGAGGTCAAGCCGCGCGTCGAGGTTGACCAGCCAGTAGGCCGGAGCCTTCGCTCCGAATACCTGGGCCGTGTTGCTGACCTGGGCCGCGCTCAGCACCGCCGTGGCGTTAGCCGAGGTCAGCGCCCCGGCCGGGACGTAGAACCCGGTATAGGTCGGCAGGTTGGTATCGTAGATCCAGCGCGGACCGGTCCGCTTGGCGGTGACACCAAGCGTGAACGGGCCGACATATCCGCGTCCGCCGACGCTGATCGTGTAAGTCGGCGAACCGGACTCTGCCTTGCCGGCGGTCGGCGCAAAGATCGAGGTGCCGTCCTGGTTCTTGGCGACTTCGATGTTGTCGCGGATTTCCGACTTCAGGTAGCTGCCCGAAACATACATGCTGAACGCATCGATCGGACGGAACGAGAGATAACCGTCAACCCCGTACTTCTTCACGTTGCCGAGGTTGCGGTAGACGTTCTGGTCGAGTTCCGGATCGTAGGCGGTCGCCAGGCGGTTCTGGAACTGGTTGTAGAACACCGAGACCGAGCCCTGGACCTTGTTCGACCGATAGCGGACACCGGCATCGAAGTTGTCGGTGGTTTCCGGAGCCGGGGTGGCCTGCGGAGTGCCGGCCGGATAGAAGAACGCGTTGTAGAGGCTGTCCGTGCCGGGCACCGAAAGGCCCTTCGAATAGCTGCCGAACAGCGAGATGCTGTCATCCACATGGAACACGAAGCCGACGTTCGGCAGGATCTTGTCATAGTTGAACACCCGCTTCTGCGGCACGGCCCAGCCGGTAACGGCATTGGTGGTGCTGTTGAAGGTATAGGGGTTGAGGCCCTGGATCACAGTGTTCAACGAGGCATTGCCACCGGTGCATTCGACAAACCCGCCCGCCGATGAGGTGAAGCAGTTGTTGGTCAGGTTGCGGCGGAAGAACGGAGCGCGCACGCCCATGTTCACCACCAGGTTTCCGTCGGCGAACTTGCCGGTGTATTCGGCGGCGACCTGCTGGAGGATCGCATAGGACAGGCGGTCACGCTTTTGCAGGTTGTTGCCGTTGGCCGACTGACGCGGGATGTTGACCGCAAAGACGTCGAGCGGTTCACCGTTAATCTGGTTGAGTAGCGCGACTTCACCGGTCTGACGGTGGCGGGCCCGGTCATAGGTATAAGCGAAGCGGACCGAGTGATCGTCGTTGATCGTCCAGCGCAGCCCGGCGATCACCCCGATGCGGTGGGTCTGGGTCTGGCTGGGTGCGAGCACGGTAACGGTGTCGAGCGTATCGCCGTCACCATTGGCGTCACGGCCAAAGAACGGGGTGCCACCGAAGTAGCCGGCCATGCAGGTGTTGGTCGCGCTGGACGGCGTGGTCGCACAGCTTGCGACGCTGGCGGTGCCGCCGGCCGGGTTGACATCGCGCAGGCCTTCGTTGCCGGTCACGGTGCCGCCGCCGTTGGCCTTGACGTACTGGTACGACGGATCGATCGTCAGGATCAAGCTGTCGGCCAGGGTAAACTTCGAATTGACCCGGATGTTGCCGGTGTTCGACGGGTTGTAACGCCGATCGAACTCGGTGCCGCAGCTTGCGCGGTTGGTCGGGGCAGGAGCCGGGCTGTCGGCCACGCCGGCCTGCGGCGTATCGAGCGCGCACGACACGTTGAGAGTGGTGTAGAACCGCTCGTCATTGGTGATCGGGTAACGGTTCGCGTTGTTCGGCCCGACGACGCGCGGCGTGGTGCTGGTCGGGGTCGAGGTCAGGTCCTGGCGCAGCGGCAGCGAACCGAAGAAGTTGTTGCGGTTCTGGTTGTAGTGGCCCGCGATCGAGATGAAATCGGTGCCGCCGAGCGGCTGATAGATCTTGGCATTGAACTGCTGCTTGTCGATCTTGCCATAGCCGTTGAACGGAACCTTGTTCTTGGCGGTCGAGGCGGAGAACCAGGCGCGGGTGCCGCTGCTGGTGATGTCACCGGTATCGACCATCCCGAACACCCGCCAAAAATCCCATTCGCCCAGCGACATCGAGGCCAGCAGGCCGAATTCGTGGCTCGGGGTCTTGGTCCGCAGGTTGACGGTGCCGCCAACTGCCGAGGCGGTCGGGCTGTCAACATCGGTGGTGCCGAGGTTGACGTTGACCTGCTCGATCAGCTCCGGGTCGATCTGCTGGTTCGAGAAGATCGCATAGTTGCCCGAATCGTTCAGCGGTACGCCGTCGAAGGTCAGGCTGATGCGGGTCGAATCGAAGCCGCGGATGTTGAGCGTGCCGCCGGCCGAACCGTAGGCGTCGTTGTTCTGGAAACTGACACCCGGGATCTGGTTGATCGTATCGAGCACGGTCTGCCCCGGTGCGGCGCGCTGGATCGCTTCGCTGGTCAGCACCGCCTTGGCCTTGGGCGTGTCGGGCGAGGAAACGCCTTCGACCTGCTGGACCGTGGTCCGGGTCCCGGTGACCACGATTTCCTTTTCGAAATCCTGCGAACCGGTCGACTGGGCGAAAGCCGGGGCGGCGATGGCGGCGACGCCGAGCGCCAGGGTGCTGGCAGCGACGTTCAGGGCAAGGTTGGAGCGCATCGGTGTAAAATTCCCTGTTGTTCGAACAAGTTGACATTGTTCTGTGCAAGGCCGTTCCGCGCCTGCGAATCGGCGCGAAAAAGCGATGAAACCGCTCATAGAGGAGCGCGGGGGCAGGAAAAACATGGCGGAATGACACTGTTGTGACGAAACTGTGGCCAATCCGGACAGCGCGCGGGCGCGGGCAAGGTCGTTACAAATTGGCGCGCCGCCACGTAACGATCGAACAACCAGGCAAGCTAATGCTAACGCGGCGCTGAATTATCCCGACATTCCCTGCTGACGATTCTTGCTGCACTGCGGCATTTGTGCAACGCTTGGTATTGGAGGAGATTTCATGGCCGCCGGGCACGATCATTCGCATGGCAAAGAGGGGCATGGGCACAGCCATGGCCACAGTCATGGGCATGGCCACCACCACGGTCATCATCACCACGGCCCGGTCAGCCATGGCCGGGCCTTTGCCGTTGCGGTGGTGCTGAACGGGCTGTTCGTGATGGCGGAGGTTGCGGCGAGCTTCGTCAGCGGTTCGACCGCGCTGCTGGCCGATGCCGGTCACAACCTGGGCGACGTGCTGTCGCTGCTGCTGGCCTGGGGGGCGAGCGTACTGGCCGCGCGGCCGCCGGGGCCGGGTTTCACCTATGGCCTCAAAAGCTCGTCGATCCTGGCGGCGATCGCCAACGCCGCGCTGCTGTGGGTGGCGCTCGGCGCGGTCCTGCTCGAGACGGTCCAGCGGCTGTGGGATCCGGTCGAGGTCAACGGACCGCAGGTGATGGCGGTCGCGGCGATCGGGATCGGGGTCAACCTGGCCTCGGCGCTGCTGTTTGCCGGGGGCCGCAAGAACGATCTCAACATCCGCGCGGCGTTCCAGCACCTGATGGCCGATGCGGTGGTTTCGGCCAGCGTGGTCTTCGCCGGGCTGGTCATCACCTTGACCGGGCAGAACTGGATCGATCCGCTGACCAGCGTGATCATCACCATCGGGCTCGCCTGGGGCAGCTGGGACCTGCTCAAGGACGCGGTCAAGATGGGCCTGCTGGCGGTGCCGCGGCACATCGACGAAGCGGCGGTCCGCGCCCACCTGGCCGGACAGGCCGGGGTCGAAGCGGTCCACGATCTGCACATCTGGGGGATGAGCACGACCGAAAGCGCGCTGACCGCGCACCTGGTCATGCCCGGCGGATCGCCCGGCGACAGCTTCCTGCGCGAACTGGCCGGGCAGCTCGAGAAAAGCTTTGGCATTCATCACGCTACGATTCAGGTCGAGGCTGATCATGCGGCGTGCAGTCTGCCGGACGCCCACGTGCATTGATCGATCCGTTCATCCCCGGTTCGCGCTGGCGGGCATAACGGGCGCGCAGACACGAGCTCCGGACCGGAGCGTTATGGAAGGGTTGCAGGCATGAGCTTTTCGACGATGCGCCACTGGCTGGCAGGCGGAGTTATGGTGGTTGCGGTGGCCGGGGCCGCCTATGCCCAGGAAGACCCCAAGCTGGCCTTCGAGGCGCGTTATGCCGAGCTGAGCAGCGCGATGCTGGGCAAGGATGGCGCCAGGGTCGGCGCGATCCTCGCCCCCGATTTCCAGTCGACCGACATTCGCGGTGACACCCATACCCGCGCCGAATCGCTTGAACGGATGAGCCAGATCCCGGCAGAAATGGCCGAGTTGAAGCCGGTGACCAAGGTGCTGTCGGTCCAGCAGAGCGGCGATACAGCGGCGGTCGAAAGCCAGATGACGATGCACATGAAGCGCCCCGACGAAAGCGGCACCGAAGTGACGCTCGATATCGCGGTCACCGCCAACGACACCTGGGTCCAGCGCGGCGGGGCGTGGTTGCTGCAGAAGACTGTCCAGAAGGAGATGTCGGTCTCCAAGGACGGCGAAGTGGTGTTCAAGCAGGCCAATTGATGCGGAGATTGATCCTGACAGGTGCGCTCGCGACGCTGGTCGTCGCAGCGCCCGCGGCTGCCAAAACGCTGAACTTTACCTGCCAGGGTTACGCCGAGGACGCGGCCGGCGGGCGACTGGCCGCGTTGCTGCAAGTCGACGCCGCCGGCACGCTGGGCGACCTGACCTCGACCTGGATGCCGCCGGCCAAAGCCTCACCGCTGGTCAAGGGAACGGCGGTCTATGACGCCGAACTGGCGGTCACCGCGCCAGGAGAGGCGCTACTGACTGTATCTGCCCTCGCCCCGCCGGGTGCGCGGGCCACGCCGGCGACGCTCTACCGCGACCTCGATGGGCTCCGCCTGGTCGTCAGCATCGATGGCGCCGCGCCGCAAGTGCTGGGCTATGCCAACGACCTGGTCACCGACGACCTGCCGCTGACTGCGAACCGCACGGCGCGGCTGGCACTGCCGGAAAGTGCCCGAAGCGTCGTCGCCGAATTGCGCAATGCCAAGGGCGTCGTGGTCCGTTCGGTACATTTCGACCTGTCGGACGGTGCCGCCCGGCAGCGCCTGCTCGATACCGCTGGCGCCGAGGCGCGGCGCGCCGCGGCGAGCTACCAGACCTGCGAGAAGATCGGCTGAAAGCGGCGGCCGCTCAGGCCGCCTGTTCCTTGCCCTTCAGGACCCGGACCGGGTCCTTGCGGCCCTCGACCACGTCCTTGTCGACCACCACTTCGGCGATCTCGGTTTCGGTCGGGATGTCGAACATCGTGTCGAGCAGCAGCCCTTCGACGATCGAGCGCAGCCCGCGCGCGCCGGTCTTGCGTTCGATCGCGCGCTTGGCGATCGCCTCGAGCGCGTCCTCGGTGAAGGTCAGCGAGACGTCCTCCAGATCGAACAGCTTGGCATACTGCTTGATCAGCGCGTTCTTGGGTTCCTTGAGAATCTTGACCAGCGCCTCGATGTCGAGGTCTTCGAGCGTCGCGATTACCGGCAGGCGGCCGACGAATTCGGGGATCAGGCCGAACTTCAGCAGATCTTCCGGTTCGGCCTTTTGCAGCAGTTCGCCAGATCGGAAGAGCGTCGTGTAGGGAAAGAGTGTCTT
>CALCQB010000147.1 GCA_937897535.1 uncultured Novosphingobium sp.
TACCAGCCGACAATCCCCAGCGCGATCGGCAAGAGCACCATGGTTTCGACCGACAGCCCGGCCAGCGATTCGACCGGCGCGAACTTGCGGACCAGGCCATAGCCGCTGAACGAAACCGCCAGCGAGAGGCTGATCCACAAGGTATCGCGCGCATCCCAGGCCAGGAATGAGACGCCCAGCGCCGCCAGGCCAACCGCCAGCCACTGCGCCCGGCCGAGCCGCTCCTTGAGAAACAGAGTGCCAGCCAGGACATTGGCGAGCGGGTTCATGTAATAGCCGATGCTGGTCGCCAGTACGTGGCCCGCTTGCACCGCGGCGATGTAGATCATCCAGTTCGCCCCGACCAGCAGCGCGCTGATCGTCAGCAACCGCAGCACCGGCCAGGCCAGCGCGGCCCGCAGCGCCGCCCCCTGGCGCAAGACCACGACCAGCAGCAGGCACAGCGGCAGGGTGAAGACGATGCGCCAGCCGACAAATTCGAACGGCGGAACCTGGTGGATCAACCGCAGATACAACGGCATCAGCCCCCAGATCAGATAGGTGACAAAGGCCATCGGCAGGCCGTTCTGACGCTGGGTGGGAGACGCTGCGGCCATGGGTGTTCGCTAGCTGCCCGGACTTCGTCGCACAACCCACGGTTGCGACATATAATTTCTTTGTTGTGAAATATTCAGACTATGGTGCTATAAGGAACGGGAGTGATCGCGGGGCTGGTGCGGGCGACAGAGTTGCCTCGCCGGCCTTGCTTTTGCTGCGCAGCGTCGGGTCGCGCAAGTACGCTGCGGGGGAACGTCCTGGATCTTCGGGTCTGGGGCGTTCCTGTCTGGCGCGGCAACTGGACTTGCGGCATGACATGCCGGATCGCCCGCCCGAGGAGTCCGCGCCGACCGTGTCCGTTCGCTGCCTGATCATCGCCTTGGCCTTGAGCCTGACCGCTTGCGGCGCCGAGGAGAGGGCCGATCCCCGGACCGAGCGCGATGCGGCGGTCGCCAATGCGCTCGACGATCCGATCATGGCCGATCCCGATCTGACATCGCAAAACCGCGGGGATTCGGCCTTGTCCGGGGGCGGTCCGCCGACCGCGGAAATTCCGCCCGACAAGCGCACGCCGGAAGAGGCCGAGCGCGCCCGGCTGGCCGCGCGCGACCTGCTTGGAGGGGCGGCGATTGCTTCCGCACCGGCACCTGCCGCGACCTTCGCGGCATCGCCGCTGGCGGGGGCCGAGACGCTCGAGGCAGCGGCTGCGGCGCTCAAGCTGGGTCCAGCCCAATGCCCGGGCAAGCTGGGATACTCGTTCGGCTGGGTGGCGCGGCTGCCGGCTGCGCTGCCGGTCTATCCGCGCGGCCATGCCCGGGTTGCAGCGGGCACCGACGCGGCCGGCTGTGCCTTGCGCGCGGTGCGGTTCGTCACCCCAGTGACAGTCGCCGACGCGATCGATTTCTATTATGCCAGTGCCGCGAAGGCCAGGCTCGCTCCGCAACGGAGCAAGGCGGGCGGGGACGAGGTGGTCGCGGGCAAAGGCTTTGCGGTCTATGTGCGGCAGAGCAGCGACGGGCTGACCGAAGTCGTGCTGGTTACCAGTGGGCTGTAACCCTTACGCTTCGCGCAGGCCGACCCCGATCATCGCGCGCGGCTGTTCCATTTCGGTCGAGGCAACCGGATAGGCGCAATAGTCCGCCGCGTAGTAAGCGCTGGGGCGGTGATTGCCGGACAGCCCGACCCCGCCGAACGGTGCGGCTGAACTTGCCCCGTTGGTCGGGCGGTTCCAGTTGATCACCCCGGCCCGGACATTGGCCCAGAACCGGTTGTATTCGGCCGGACCGCCGCCGACCAGCGAGGCGGCCAGACCGAACCGGGTGTTGTTCGCCTCGGCAATCGCTTCGTCGAAATCACTGACCCGCACCACCTGAAGCAAGGGCCCGAACAGTTCGACGTCGGGACGTTCCTTGACCGCAGTCACGTCGATGATCGCGGGCGTCAGGAACGGCAGGTCGTCATTGGGGCGAACCAGATGCTTGATCGCCTTGCCGCCGTGGCTGAGCAGGTAAAGAAAGCTCTCGGTCAAGCCATCCGCGCTCGAATTGTCGATCACCGGGCCCATGAACGGCGCGGGCTCGTCGAATGGAGCGCCGACGATGATCCGGTCGGCCAGCCGCTTAACTTCGTCGATCAGCGCATCATAGAGCGAGCCTTTGACGATCAGCCGCCGCCCGGCGCTGCAGCGCTGGCCGGCAGAGGTCGAGGCCCAGCACCTCCAGCCCGCTGCCGGGCGTGGCCTCCACCGTCACGGTGATGGGCGTCAAGCTCGAAGAGTGGCTGTACACCCTGCCCGAAGACGACTTCGCGATGGAGAAGGTGAACTTCCGCGCGCTGTGGGTCAAGGTCGAGGACGCGTCGGCCTGAGCGGCCGCTGAAGGCCCGCGATGGACCGACTCAATGCCTCGTTGGCGGCCCCTCTTTCCGGGCCCGCCACGCCGACCCTGCTCAGCGCCGACGACGCCCCGCCCTACTTCACCATCCTGCTCGTCGGGCACCTCGTGATCGCGCCCCTTCTGTTCTTCCCGTTCGTCTGGCGGACCGATCCCCTGATCATTCTCGGCGTCGGCTTTCTCAAGCCGAATATTTCGACGCTGGTTGGCAAGCTTTATCGCGATAACGATCCGCGCCGCGATTCCGGCTTCACGCTGTTCTATGCCGGCATCAATGTCGGCGCGCTGTTCGCCAGCCTCATCTGCGGTTTTCTGGGCGAGACCTATGGCTGGAAATACGGCTTTGGTGCCGCCGGCATCGGCATGCTCGCCGGTCGCGAGGGACTCGGCGGCATCGCCTTCGGCCTCGACCGCCTGGTGACCATGATGTGCGGCGCCGAGTCGATCCGCGAAGTCATCGCCTTCCCCAAGACGCAGCGCGGCCAGGACTTGCTG
>CALCQB010000148.1 GCA_937897535.1 uncultured Novosphingobium sp.
AGGCCCCACATGCCGTAGACAATGGACGGAATCCCGGCCAGCAGCTCCACCGCGATGGCGATGGGCCGCGCCAGAACCTGGGGGCAGAACTCGACCAGGAAGATCGACACCCCCAGGGCTATGGGCAGGGCCAGGAGCAGAGCCAGGGCCGAGGTGATCAGGGTGCCGGCGATCGGCCCGGCGGCGCAGATCTTGAAGCAATCGGCCTTGGTCCGGGCGATCCCGCCGTCGCGGTCAAGCTGCAGCTCCTTGAGCCGCCGCTTGAGGAATTTCCAGGCCGGCGCGCCGACTGCGGGCGAACAGCATTCGCCCTTCTGTGCTTCGGCGCACAGGAAGATGTGGCGCTTGACCTTGTCCCCGCCAGTGGTCGCCATGGCGGCGCGGGCCTTGGCGAGGTCTTGCTCGGCGCTCATTTGAGGCCCCATTCGGCCAGCACCAGGCGATAGTCTTCGGCGATCGGGGTCGGCCGGTCATCGGCGATCGCCACCAATGCCGAGCGCGCGAAGGCCACCGGCACGCCATTCTGGACGAGCAATTGCACCACGGTCCAACTCGAATTGCCGACCCGCTCGACCGCGCAATGGACCGTGACCGGATCGGGAAAGTGGCCCTGGGCAAGGTATTCCATCGCCACGCTGGCGACCATAGCCCGGCGCTCGCCGATCCTGATCGCCGAGCCCAAGGCCAGGTTGAACCGGACCCGCGCGTCTTCCATCATCGCCGCCAGCGCGACATTGTTGAGGTGCTGGTTGGGGTCGATATCGGCGAACCGGGTGGTGATCGGGTGCGCGAACGGATAGCGCGCCGGATCGAGCAGTGCGGCTTCGGGCCGGGCCATGGTCTTGATTCTCCGCTTGGCGTGCGGTGGAAGCCGCCCGCCCGCCGCCGTAGCGCGGGCGGCCCTGGCAGCCTAGCCCTTCTTGCCGACGATCCGCGCGATCTCGGCCGCGACCAGCTTTTCGACCAGCGGCGGCAGGTTCTTGTCGAGCCATTCGGCCAGCGCCGGGCGCAGCAGTTCGCGCGTCAGCCCTTCGAGCGAGGTTTCGCCCGAGCGAACAATCTGCGGCGCGGCGCGCGGTTCAGCCATCACGGCCAGTGCGGCGAGCGATTCGCTGATCGAGCTGACGGTTTCGCTGGGGAGTAGCGGAGCGTCCTCGGCGATAGCGTCATCTTCCACCAGTTCGCTGATCGCATCGAGGTCGAGGATGTCTTCCTCGTCCTCAGGTTCGTCCTGGATGATCGGCGTCGCAGCGGATTCGCGCCGGGGCGAAACCTCAGCCGAACCAGCGCGATTGTCGCGCGCGATCACTTTCTTGATCGAATCGAGAATTTCCTCGACCGAAGGTTCACCAGCCTGGCGCATGCCCAATTCCCCAAGCCGTCCCGCTGCGGGACAGAATCACTATGGGGTTACTGAACCCGACTGCGCCTTGGTGTCAACGGTTCGTGTCGAGACCGGCTTCGGATCGGGGTTGTCATTCCAGTCGAAATACGAACCCTTTGCGTTCCGGTAGTTGACCGCCGGATCGTAGAGAGTCCCTCCGTCGAGCCCGAGATCGCGCGCTTCGGCCTTGCCCATCGCGGCCAGCAGGTTGAAGCCGGCGACATAGGCATTGCGCCGCGCCGTGACCAGCTGGACCTGGGCGTTGAGCAATTCGTTCTCGGCGTTGAGGATGTCGAGAATGGTCCGGTTGCCGACCGAGTTTTCGGCCCGCACGCCCTCAAGGCTCAGTGCCGCGGCATCGACTGCGGTCTGCGAGGTTGCGATCAGCGACTGGGCCGCCTGCCACTGGGCAAAAGCGGCGCGGACCGAAGCGATCACCGCGCGCTCGATTCCGATTTCCTGCTCGAGCGAGGCACCTTCGCGGGCCTGGGCCTGGCGCTTCAGCGCCGACGGCAGACCGCCCTGGAACAGCGGCACGGTGGCGCGGACCCCGACCGTGGTGTCGGTGGTGCTCTGGACTGCACCCGGGAGATTGTTGCTGCCGAGGAAGTCGTTGTAGCCGCTGCTGGCGAAGACCGAGACCTGCGGCAGGCGGCGGGCATTGGTTGCCGCCGTGTCATAACCGGCGGCCTTGGCCCTCTGGCGCGCGGCGAGCAGATCCGGGTTCGATTCGAGCGCGATCTCGACCGCATCGTCGGCACTGCCGGGCAGACCGACCAGCGGCGGCGGCGAGGCGAGATTCTCCGGCGCCTTGCCGACCACCTGGATATAGCGCTCGCGCGCCGAAATCAGGTTGGCTTCGGCGCTGCGGGTCTGGCCGCGCGCGAGCGCCAGGCGGCTTTCGGACTGGGCCACGTCGGTCCGCGTCAGGTCGCCGATTTCGAACCGGTCGCTGGTGGCTTGCAGGTTGGTGGTCAGCACGGCGACGTTGTTGCGCGTCAGGCCGACCAGCGCCTCGCCCCGGATCACGTCCATATAGGCCGCCACCACCCGGCTGAAGACATCGCTCTCGGTCCCGCGCAAGTCGGCGCGGCCGGCCTCGATGCGGTTTTCTGCGGCCAGAATGCCGTTGCGGACAGAGCCGCCGGAATAGATCGGCGCGGTCAGGTTGAGGCTGGCCGAAGCCAGACGGGCCGGGCTGTCATCAATGAATTCGGTCACGCTGGACGATACCGAGGCACCCGGCAGGCCGCTGGCGCGCTGGATCACCACGGTTTCGTCGGTGGCGCGCTGCTGGGTAGTGCGGTCGGCGTGTGGCTCGCCGATCTGCTCGCCTCGCTGTATGCACAGAGCTATCGCATCCCGAACGCGCCGTTTCAGCCCTCGTGGTTGGTCATGCTCGCCGCGGTCAGTATCAGTATCATCGCAGCGCTCGTGGGCGCGCTC
>CALCQB010000149.1 GCA_937897535.1 uncultured Novosphingobium sp.
CGCACGAGATTTCGACGCGGTCGCCGCGCGCCATCAAGGCCCGCAATGGCGTCATGGAATTCCTGCTGATCAACCACCCGCTCGATTGCCCGATCTGCGACCAGGGCGGCGAGTGCGACCTGCAGGACCAGTCGGTCGCCTATGGCCGGGGTGCGTCGCGCTATCACGAGCACAAGCGCGCGGTGACCGAGAAGTACATGGGCCCGCTGATCAAGACGGTGATGACCCGCTGCATCCAGTGCACCCGCTGTGTCCGGTTCAGCGAGGAGATCGCTGGGGTCGATGAGATCGGCGCGCTCTATCGCGGCGAGAACATGCAGATCACGACTTATCTGGAAAAGGCCGCGGCGCACGAACTGTCAGCCAACGTGATCGACCTGTGCCCGGTCGGTGCGTTGACCTCACGCCCCTATGCCTTTGAAGCGCGGCCGTGGGAGCTCAAGAAAACGCTCTCGATCGACGTCTCCGACGCGGTGGGCGCGAATATCAGGGTCGACAGCCGGGGCCGCGAAGTGATGCGCGTGCTCCCCCGGATCAACGACGACGTCAACGAGGAATGGCTGAGCGACAAGGGCCGCTATCAGGTCGATGGCCTGACCCGCCGCCGCCTCGACAAGCCCTACCTGCGCCGCGACGGCAAGCTCGAAGCGGTCAGCTGGAACGAGGCTTTTGCCGCGATCGGCAAGATCAATCCGGGCAAGTCGGTCGCGGTGATCGCGGGTGATCTGGTCGATTGCGAAACGATGTTCGCGGCCAAGGCGCTGGCCGGGGCGCTCGGCTCCACGCTGCTCGAAGGGCGGCAGACCGGGCTCGACTACGATTGCTCGAACCTTGCCGCGGTCAATTTCAACACCGGGCTGGCTGGGATCGAGGACGCCGACGCGCTGCTGATCGTCGGCAGCCAGGTCCGCTGGGAAGCCGCCGTGCTCAACCCGCGCCTGCGCAAGGCGGTCAAGCGCGGAGCCAAGGTGTTCGTGGTCGGGCCGGAATGGGACGCGACCTATCCGGTCACCAATCTCGGCAACGATCTGGCGGTGCTGGACAAGCTTCCGGCGGAAGCCGAAGCGGCGTTCAAGGGCGCTGAACGTCCGGCGCTGATCCTCGGCGGGGCCGGGCTGGGCAAGGGCGCATTGGATGCGTGTCTGGCACTCGCCACCAAGTACAAGCTGGTGCGTGATGGCTGGAACGGCTTCAACGCGCTGCACATGGCGGCGGCCCGGATGGGCGGCCTGATGCTCGGCTATGCGCAAAAGGGCGGGATCGCCGATCTGGTTGCGGCCAAGCCAAAGATGCTGATTTCGCTGGGCGCGGACGAGGTCGACTATGCGAAGTTCGCGGGGTCGATGATCGTCTACATCGGCCACCACGGTGACAAGGGCGCGCACGCCGCCGACGTGATCCTGCCGGCGGCGGCCTATACCGAAAAGCCCGGCACCTACGTCAACACCGAGGGCCGGGTGCAGTTCGCCGACAAGGCCGTCTTCGCGCCGGGCGATGCGCGCGAGGACTGGACGGTGCTGCGCGCCATGGCCGATGCGCTGGGCGTGTCGATCTCGTTCTTCTTCGAAGGCCTGGGCGACGGTCAGGTCGCCGCCGGTTATGGCCAGGGCAACGACCACGGCAATCACGGTGGCTGGGATGCGCCAGGCGTCGGGCGTCAGCATGACGGCAAGCACCGGCATGTTAGTAAGCGGCGTGAAGTTGCGGCCCAGTACGCCCTCCTGCTTGTTGTCTCCACACGTCGGGCCACCGACGAGACGCTCGATTGTCCAGTTTGACGCCTTGCGGAGCACCTTGACCGTGAAAGACAGGCTGTTGCTCGCCGGAGAGAACAAGCCTTGGGACAGGAACACGTCCCCAGCTGCGTTGAGCGCGATGCTGCCGACACTGCTGTCA
>CALCQB010000150.1 GCA_937897535.1 uncultured Novosphingobium sp.
CGAGTTCGTTGACGACCTGCTTGAGCCGCTCCTCGAAATCGCCGCGATAGCGGGTCCCGGCCAACAGCGCGCCCATGTCGAGCGAATAGATCACCGCGTCCTGCAGCACTTCTGGGACTTCGCCCTCGATGATCTTGCGGGCCAGGCCCTCGGCGATCGCGGTCTTGCCGACCCCGGGATCGCCGACATAGAGCGGGTTGTTCTTCGAGCGGCGGCACAGGATCTGGATCGTCCGGTCGACTTCCGGCCCGCGCCCGATCAGCGGATCGATCTTGCCGCTCATCGCCTTTTCGTTGAGGTTGACGCAGAACTGGTCGAGCGCCGAATCCTTCTTGTCCTTGTCCTTGGCCTTTTCTTCCTGCTGCGGGGTTTCGGGCACGTCGCTGCCCTGGGGCCCGCGTTCCTCGATCCGCTTGCCGCCCTTGCCGATCCCGTGGCTGATGAAGCTGACCGCGTCGAGCCGGGTCATGTCCTGCTGCTGGAGGAAATAGACCGCGTAGGAATCGCGTTCGGAGAACAGCGCAACCAGCACGTTGGCACCGGTCACAGTGTCCTTGCCCGATGACTGGACATGCAGGATCGCGCGCTGGATCACCCGCTGGAACCCGGCAGTGGGCGAAGGATCGCCCTTCTCCTGGGTCTTGAGCGACTGGTATTCCTGATCGAGGTACTGCTTGACCACTTCGGTCAGTTCACCAAGCTCAACCCCGCAGGCGGTCATCACCTGAGCTGCGTCGGTATCATCGATCAGCGCGAGCAACAGATGCTCGAGCGTCGCGTACTCATGGCTGCGGTCCGACGCATTGGTCAGCGCGGCGTGCAGCGTCTTTTCGAGGCTTTGGGCGAAACTGGGCATCTAGCTGGGTCTCCAAGGGAGGGTAGGCACTCCGACTGGTGAATTTGGCACTGCCGGAGAGTATGAACGCACGTGGTTAACCAAACCTATATGGGAAGCCGCCGCGGGGCTTGAAAGGGCGGCCTGGCCCATCAACTGCTTCGCGGCTTGAAAAGCGCGTCGGCGGCGGACCGGTGCGCGCTGACCTTGTCGCGATGCGCCTTGATCCGACCGATTTCGGCTTCGAGCAAGACAATCCGCTCGGCCAGTTCGTCCTGCGAATAGGGATCGAGCAGTTCCTTCGCCAGCAGGCTGGCGGCATCGCCTTTGGGCCGAGGCAGGTCTTCGTCCATTGCGGGTGAGAATCGACCGGACCGCGCTTGCTGTCAACATGCCAAGAAGCTAGGGCGCTGGGCGTGGCCCTTCGGCAACAGGGGATCGGCAAATGCCTGAAATTCTACCCGAAACGATGCGCGTGGCGCACTACGATGCGCCCGGCGGGCCCGAGGTGCTGCGCCTGATGGAATTGCCCCTGCCGGTGCTGCAGCCCGGTGACGTGCTGATCAAGGTTGCCTTTGCCGGGGTCAATCGCCCCGATGTGATCCAGCGCCAGGGCTTCTACCCGCCGCCGCCGGGCGCCTCGCCGGTGCCGGGGCTGGAGGTTTCGGGCGAGATCGTGGCGCTGGGCGAGGGGGTCGATTCGGCCCTGCTCGGACAACTGGTCTGCGCGCTGACGCCGGGCGGTGGCTATGCCGAATATTGCCGGGTCCAGGCCGGGCATTGCCTGCCGGTGCCCGAAAGACTGCCGCTGGATCAGGCTGCGGCGCTGCCCGAAACGCTGTTCACCGTCTGGCACAACGTGTTCGAGCGCGGCTATGCCCGCGACGGCGAGACGATCCTGGTCCATGGCGGCACCAGCGGGATCGGCTCGATGGCGACCATGCTGGGCAAGGCGTTCGGGCTGACCGTGATCGTCACCTGCGGCGGTGCGAACAAATGCGCGGCGGCGCTGGGGATCGGGGCCGACCACGCGATTGACTACAAGACGCAGGATTTCACCGAGGAAGTCGCGCGGATCACCGGCGGCAAAGGCGTCGATATCGTGCTCGACATGGTCGCCGGGGACTATGTCGCGCGCAACCTCAAATGCCTCGGCGAGGAAGGCCGCCATGTGACCATCGCGGTCCAGGGCGGGCTCCAGGCGACGATCAACATGGCCGAAGTGATGCGCCGCCGCTTGCATCTGACCGGCTCGACCCTGCGCCCGCGTTCGGACCAGTTCAAGGCGCTGCTCGCGCAGGAAATCGCCCAGCTGGCCTGGCCGCTGGTTGCCGAAGGGGCCTTGCGCCCGGTGATGGACCAGCAGTTCCCGCTGGCCGAGGCGGCCGCCGCCCACGCCCGGATGGAAGCCGGCAGCCATATCGGCAAGATCGTGCTGGCGGTGGCTCAGTAACCGTAGGGATCGGCGCCCGGGTTATAGTCCCGTTCCGCTTCCCAATCCGCGCCTTCGGGGCTGTCGGTCTTGAGCACGTAATCGTCCATGATCAGCCAGCCGAGGGCGTCGCGGCGCTTCTGCCGGGCGACTTCGGCGCGCAATGCCGGATTGGTCACGACGGCGACGCTGTCGGCCAGGCGGCCAAAGCTGCGGCAGGCCTTGGCGCGGGCCACCGAAAAGCGATTGGCATCGTCCGGGCTTACGCCAAGCTCATAGTCATAGTTGAGGTACTGGCGGACCGCAGCGTCCAGCTCCTTGCCCAGCTTCGCCGGATTGAGCAGCCGGCCCTCGCCGAGATCGAGCTCGGCCTGGTCACCGCCGAACTCGAAGGCCCAGGTAACACTGACCGCTTTGTCCGAGCGATCTTCGTCCACGTCGAGGTCGAAGCGCAGCAGGTTCGGCGCTGAAGCGCTCGCCCCGGGGATGGTGATGGTCAGCGCGTCGGCGGTCTCGTGGACCGTCAGCGGCGGATGGGCGATGCGGAGCCGGTCGAGCGGCGAGGCACAACCGGCCAGCGCGCCGATGCTTGCCCGAACGCGCTGTTCGGGCAAGGTGATGTTGATGCGCCGATCGCCCGCGCTGTCGCTCCCGCAAGCCGAAAGGGCGAGCAGGACCGCAAAGACGACTGGACGCCGCTTAATCGTATGAGCCGCCGGCATAGTCGCCATTGGCTGAATCGCCCCGCGCCGAATCCATCGGCTCGGCATTTTCCTCGGCCTTGCTGCGTTCCTCGCGCTCGGCCGCCTGCTGCTTGTATTCGTCCTGCCGCGAGGCTGCCCCCGGATCGTCGGGAAAGTCGCCCTCGCCATAGGGGTTGGCTGGACCGTCGCCGAGGCCCGAGAGCCAGCCCAGGCCGCTCATGTACCATTCGGGGTAGCTGCTGATATCGGTCACCAGCCGCAGCTTCTTCGAATCGGTGATGATCGCCAGCACCGTCAGCATCCGCGAAAAGTCGCGCCGCTCGGTCTCGATCGAATCGCCCTTTTCCAGCTTGTTGCCGGCCTCGCGGATCAGCCCGCGGATCACCTTCTCGACCTTGCCTTCGCTGATCACCATGTCCTTGCCGCCGAATTTGACTTCGGTCGAAGGCACGTCGATCGCGGCATGGACCACGGTCACCTGCCCGCCCGCATCGCTTTCGAATGTCAGCTTGATCGTCGCCGGGAAATCGCCGTTGCCGGGGATCGTGTAGAGGATTTCGTGCGGAGCCGGTTTGGTTCGCACCACCTTGAGGCCCGGAACCAGTGAGGCGATATCGTTATCCGCCGAGATGTTGTCGAACGCCGCAGCAACCTTGTCGACCGGCCGGGCGATCTTGGCGGTGAAGTCTTCGCTGCCGCGCCCGCAGGCGGCCAGCGCCAGGCTGGCAAAGGCAACAATCAGCAATCGGCGCAACATGAAATCCCCCAAGGCGCGGTTCAGGACACGAACTTCTAGTTTGGAATCACTAACATGCGGTTTGCGTGCTTGCCTGCCCGGCGAAATGGGCCTAGATGCGCGACAAATGGCCGCTCCGAAAGGGGCGGCCCTTCTATTTAGAGCCGGAGATACCCCCGTGACCAAGCCAACCCCGCTGATGCCGCATGCCACTGCTTCGTGGCTGGTCGACAACACCGCGCTGAGCTTTGAGCAGATCGCCGATTTCTGCGGCCTGCACATCCTCGAAGTCCAGGCCATGGCCGACGACCTTGCCAGCTCGAAATATACCGGGCGCGATCCGGTCCGCTCGGGCGAGCTGACCATGACCGAGATCGAAAAGGGCCAGGACGACGTCAACTACGCGCTGCAGATGCAGAAGGCCCCGGTCACCGTCAACCGGACCAAGGGTCCGCGTTATACCCCGGTGTCGAAGCGTCAGGACAAGCCCGACGGGATCGCCTGGATCCTGCGCAACCATCCGGAAATCTCCGATGCGCAGGTCGGCAAGCTGATCGGCACGACCCGCAACACCATCGCCGCGATCCGCGATCGCAGCCATTGGAACATCGCCAACATCCAGCCCAAGGACCCGGTCACGCTCGGCCTGTGCAGCCAGCGCGAGCTCGACGGGATCGTTGCCAAGGCCGCCAAGAAGGCCGGCCTGATCGACCAGGCCGGCGACGATGCCCGGCTCGGCGATGACCGCGCCTCGCTGATCGAAGAACTGCGCGCCGAGCGTGAGGTTCAGGTCAAGGCCGCCAGCGAAGCCGCCCAGGAAGCCGAAGCCGCCGCCTGGCTCGAAGCCAAGCGCGCCGCCGAGGCGGCCGGCGAAGCCTAAATTTTCGGCCGCAGCTAGGTTTTCCCGGCGGGAGAGCCTATGCTGCTGACATGGCTGTAAATACACCCGAATCCGAACCCTGGCTGGCGCACTATGGCCACCCCGGCGGCTGGGCGCTCGATCTTCCCCCGCTGAGCCTGCCTGGCATGTTCGGTGCGGCGGTGGCCAAGTACTCGGGCCGGCCGCTGGTCGATTTCCTCGGCCGGCGCTACAAATACGCCGAACTGCATGCCGAAGCCGCAGCCTTCGCCAAGGGTTTGCAGCAACTGGGCGTGGTCAAGGGCGACCGGATCGGGCTCTACCTGCCCAATGTCCCGATCTACATTTCAGCCTATTTCGGCGCGGCGATGGCCGGGGCCACGCTGGTCAATTTCAGCCCGCTCTACACCGCACCCGAACTCGCCGCGCAGGTGGAGGATTCGGGCACCCGCTTGCTGGTCACGATTGATTCGGCGGCATTGCTGCCGACCGCGCTCGAGGTGCAGCGCACCTCATCGCTCGAAACGCTGGTGGTCGGCTCGCTCGGCGCGATGCTGCCGCTGACCAAGCGGATCCTGCTCAAATTGCTGGGGAGGAAGGCGCTCACCCCGATCCCGGCCGCGCCCGGCGTGCTGCGCTGGGAAGCGGTGCTGGCCAAGGGGCTGCCCAGTCCGGTCGCGCTCGATCCCGAAACCGACCTGGCCCTGCTGCAATATACCGGCGGCACCACCGGTGTGCCCAAGGGGGCGATGCTCTCTCACCAGAACATCACCGCCAACGCCCGGCAGGTAAACGCGCTGGATCCCAAGGCTGGCCAGCGCGACGTGATCGTCGGGGTGCTGCCGCTGTTCCACGTCTTCGCCAATGTCGCGGTGCTCAATCGGACCGTGCTCAACGGCGGGTGCATCGCGATGCTGCCCCGATTCGAAGCGGGCGGGGCTTTGAATACGCTCGAACGGGTTCGCGCCACCGCCTTTCCCGGCGTGCCGACGATGTATCAGGCGCTGCTTGACCACAAGCTGGCGGCGAAGATCGACTTTTCGTCGCTCCGGGTCTGCATCTCGGGCGGGGCGCCGCTGCCGCTGCCGGTCAAGCAGCGGTTCGAAGCGCTTAGCGGGGCCCGGCTGGTCGAGGGCTACGGCCTGACCGAGACTTCGGGGGTCGTTTCGGCCAATCCCTATGAAGGCGAGGACCGGCCGGGGACGATCGGTCAGCCGCTCGCCGCGACCCGGGTCCGCTTGCTCGACCGCGAGGATCCGACCCGCGATGCCCCGCCGGGCGAACCGGGCGAGCTCGCGATCCAGGGACCGCAGGTGATGCAAGGCTATTGGCAGCGGCCCGAAGCGGCGGCCGCGGCCTTTGCCGAGCGTGCGGACGGCCGCTGGTTGCGGACCGGCGATGTCGCGACCATCGACGCCGAGGGCTACATCTCGATCGTCGACCGGATCAAGGACATGATCGCGGTCGGCGGGTTCAAGGTCTTCCCCAGCCAGGTCGAAGCGGTGCTGGAAGAGCATCCGGCGATCAAGGAGGTGCTGGTGATCGGGGTGCCCGACCCATACCTGGGCGAGGTTCCGCGCGCCTATGTCACCTTGCGTGTAGGTGCGGCGGCTGATGCTGCGGAATTGCGCGACTGGCTCAACGCCAAGGTCGGCAAGCATGAACGGGTCGATGCCGTGGTGGTGCGGGACAGCCTGCCCAAGACGATGATCGGCAAGCTCGATCGCAAATCGCTCAGGGAAGAACTGGCCCGCGAAGCAGCGGGACCGGCGGCCTAGACTGCCGCGAGCGATACCACCGCGCTGTCCTCACCGACCGCGCGCGGGGCGAAGCGGCCATCGACCTGGGCACCCTGCTCGATCGTCAGCGAATCGTAGTGGACGTCGCCGTGGATCCGGGCGGACTTGAGCACGACCAGATCGCGGACATTGATGGTTCCGCGAACCGTGCCCGAAATGCGAGCGGTCTCGGCCTTGACCGCGCCGACGATCTCGCCGCTTTCGCCCTGGACCAGCGAGGTGCAGGCGACATCGCCCTCGACCCGGCCGTCGATGTGCAGGTCGGCCGAGGCGGCGACATCGCCCTTGATGCGGATATCGGCGCCGAACACCGAAAAGGTCGAATTGGCCATGGCTCTACCTGCTGCGCTGTGCGGCGCTTCCGCCGGTTTCTTGGAAAACATTGGGAACGCCCTCGAGGAATGGGCGCGGATTGACCGGACGGTCATTGATCCGCACTTCGAAGTGGAGATGAGGCCCGGTCGAACGCCCGGTGCTGCCGATCAGGCCGATCTGCTCGCCGGGGCTGACCAGCTTGCCGACCGTGGTGCGAAAGCCCGACATGTGGGCATAGCGGGTGACCAGGCCATTGCCGTGATCGATCTCGACCACGTTGCCGTAGCCCGAACGCTGGCCGACGAAGCTGACGGTGCCGCGCGCGGCGGCATAGATCGGCGCGCCCATCGGACCCTTGAAATCGAGCCCGGGGTGGAAATCGGCCCCGCCGGTAAACGGATCGGCGCGGTAGCCGAAGCCCGACGAGATGAATTCAAGGCTGGCGGGCAGCGCCTGCGGCAGGCGGGCAACCGAGCTCTCAAGCGCTTCCATCCGCGCCAGGCTCATCCCGAAGCGCTGGAAGCGCGGATCGATCGAACCATCGGCGGCAGTTGCGAGCATGATCAGCGGACCACCCTGCGCGGACTTGTCGTCGAGCCGGGCCAGCATCGCCTGCGGGTTGAGGCCGAGCTTGACCAGCTTGGCTTCGGCTGCGGCCGAGCGACGATCGGCGAGGCGGGTCAGCCCCTCGATAAAGGCGAGCTGGCGGGCTTCGATTTCGGCCAGCGCAGCGGCTTCGGGCAGAAACAGGCTGACCTTCTTGACCGTCGCGGCGGCTTCGGTCTGGCTGTTGGAGACGGTCTCGCCAGTCTGCTGGTCGGTCGGCAGATCGCCGATATGGGCCTGGGTAACCTTGTCGATGAAATCCTGGCGGCGCTTCAGATCGTCGGCGACCTTGCCGATATCACCGCGATAGGCATTGAGCCGCGATTCGGACTTGGCGACCGTGGCTTCGCGGTCGAGCAGCGAGGCACGGTCGCGATTCGCCAGAAAGCTGGAGGCGGCCATGCCCGCCATCGACAGCACCCAGACGAGCAGCAGCGCAGCGACAATGCCGGCCGCGGTCATCTGAACCCGCGAAGAAACCTTGATAAAACGGACCTGTCCCTCGGATCGCATGAAGAACTCACGATCCGGAAACCAGGCCCGCAGGCGGTCCTTGAGACCGCCAGCGGCTATATTTTGCAAGACGACCCCAAGTCCCTAGCAGTTTTTTGTTGGCCGCCCGCTAGCAGAGGGTTTGCCATGTGGCGAATCCGGCAGGCACCGAACCCGCCGAATCGAATGACTCCCGCGACGAATCGTTTTTGTTGCTGACAATCGTGAAAGTGCTGTGGCGGTGACAAGCACGCGCCATGGTGTTAGGCGGCGCGGCATGCCGCATGACCAATCCCCCGAAGCGCTGATTGCCGAACTTGCCACGGCGGGCCGGGCAGCGCAGCGCGTGCTCGGCCGGATGAGCCATGCTGCCAAGGCGCAGGCGCTGCGCGCCGCCGCCGCAGCGCTGCGCGAAGCCGAGTCCGAAGTGCTTGTCGCCAACGCCGAAGACCTGGCAGCGGGTGCAGCCAGCGGGCTTTCCCCGGCGATGCTCGACCGGCTGAAACTCGACCCGGAACGCCTTGCCGGCGTCGCCGACGCGGTTGAAAACGTTGCAGGCTTGGCCGATCCGGTCGGGCAGGAAATCGACCGGACGACCCGCCCCAACGGGCTGGTGCTCAGCCGGGTGCGGGTGCCGATCGGGCTGATCGGGATCATCTACGAAAGCCGCCCCAACGTCACCGCCGATGCCGCCGCGCTGTGCCTGCGTTCGGGCAATGCGGCGCTGCTGCGCGGGGGGAGCGAGGCGGTCCATTCCAACCGCGCGATCCATGCTGCGCTGGTCGAAGGGCTGACCTCCGCCGGGGTGCCCGCAGCTGCGATCCAGCTGCTGCCGACGCAGGACCGCGAGGCAGTGGGTGCGATGCTGCGCGCCGCTGGCTTGATCGACATGATCGTTCCCCGCGGTGGCAAGAGTTTGGTCGAACGGGTGCAGCGCGATGCCCGGGTGCCGGTGCTGGCCCACCTCGATGGTATCTGCCACACCTATGTGCATTCCGCCGCCGATCCGGTGATGGCCAAGAGCATCGCGCTCAACGCCAAGATGCGCCGCACCGGCATTTGCGGGGCGATGGAGACTTTGCTGCTCGACGCTGCTTTCCCCGCCAGTGTGGAGATCGTCGGCGCGCTGATCGATGCCGGGTGCGAGCTGCGCGGCGATGCCCGCGCACAGGCGCTC
>CALCQB010000151.1 GCA_937897535.1 uncultured Novosphingobium sp.
CCCTCGCGGACATCGATCGACGCGGTGACGCAAACCGCTCCCTTGGCGCGACAGGCTGCGGCAACGCCTTTCGGCGGCGTTCGCGGCCGCCATGGCGCGGACCGCCGGCACGGAATTCGGCCGCACCCATGGCCTGCAGGCGGACACGACCTACGCGCAGTTCCGCGACGCCGTGCCGCCGCGCACGCACGACTATTTCGGGCCGCTGGTCGCGCGCATGGCCCGGGGCGAGCCGGATGTGCTGGTCCCGGGCCGCTGTCCGTTTTTCGTCGAGACCGCCGGCGCCACCGGCCCGGTCGCCCGGCTGCTGCTGAACCGCCGGCCAGATGAGTGCCGTGGTTGGATGGTGCGCGAACGGCAATGGAAGTACGTGCGTTGGCAAGGTTTCGGGCCACAACTGTTCAACCTGGAAGACGATCCGGACGAATACGTGGACCTGGGCAAAGACCCACGCTATGCGGCTGAGCGCCAGCGTTGGGACGAACGTCTACACGCTTGGCTCAACGACCAACACCCACGCTTGACCATGGGCGATGACGAGGTCGCGCAGCGAACCGATCGTGCCAAGGAGCACGGCATCTATTACGGCACCTGGTAGTGCCTGGAGAACCCGTGAACAGACATTCATGTCACCGGCGCGTCGTGCTGGGTACGCTGGCGGCCACCGCACTGGCCCCGGCGGCCAGCTCCCCCTGCTCAAGCCGATGAGCCAGGTGGCGGGCCGCATGAGCATCCAGGCCGGGGCAACCGCGCTGGAAAAGGCCCACGGCGGGCGCGGGGTGCTGCTCGGCGGAGTTCCGGGGGTGCTGCCGGGCCGGGTGCTGGTGATCGGCGGCGGGGTGGTCGGCTTCAACGCGGCGCAGATGGCGGTCGGGCTCGGCGCCGACGTGACGATCCTCGACCGCGATCCCGAGGTGCTCGAAAAGCTCGGCATCCACTTCGAGAGCCGGGCCAAGACCCGCTTTTCCAACCGCGCCAACATCGAGCAGATGATCTGCGAGGCCGAACTGGTGATCGGCGCGGTGCTGATCCCCGGCGCGGCCGCGCCCAAGCTGGTCACGAAGGACATGCTGAGCTGCATGAAGCCCGGCGCGGTGCTGGTCGATGTGGCGATCGACCAGGGCGGCTGTTTCGAAACCAGCCGCGCGACCACCCATGCCGATCCGACTTACGTGGTGGATGGCGTGGTCCATTACTGCGTCGCCAACATGCCAGGCGCGGTGGCGCGGACTTCGACTTATGCGCTCAACAACGTGACCTTGCCGCATGCATTGCGGATCGCCGATCTGGGCTGGAAGGCGGCGCTGAAGGCCAACCCGCACCTGGCCGACGGGCTGAATGTTTCAGGCGGAAAGCTGACCTACGAAGCGGTCGCGCGCGAGCTGGGGTACGATTACACCCCGGTGGCGGAGGTGTTGGGTTAAGCGCGAACCAATAATTACCCGTCACCCTGAACTCGTTTCAGGGCCCATCGGGCCGCACAACCGGAGCGCGGTGTAAAGGGCAAACCGCGCAGTCCCGCTGCCCTACAGAACGTCGGGCTGCGCCGAGACATGGGCCCTGAAACAAGTTCAGGGTGACGAAGAAAGGAAATGATTGGAGGACCTACTGCTCATCCCCGAACGGGCGGAACGGTGCGGTCACATCCTCGCGGACCCGGGCGAGCCGTCCGCTGGCCCGGTCGATCATCGCCCAGGTGGTGTTGGCGCTGACGATCACCTTGCCCGCGGCATCGCGAAAATCGACCCGCCGGTCGAACCGCGCGCCGACCGGGCCGGTCGGGATGAAGGTTTCGGCGGTGACCGTTTCACCCACCCCGATGTTGCCGCGGTAGTCGATCTCGTGCCGGGTCACGACCCAGATGTAGGCGGCCTGATGTTCGGGCGCAGCAACCGCCGCCCAGTGCGCGGTGGCGATCTGTTGGATCCAGTCGACCCAGACCGCGTTGTTGACATGGCCGAGCTCGTCGATGTGTTCGGGAAGCGCGGTGAAGGTGAGGGTGAATCGTTTGGTCACAAGCAGTTGCCGCGTGCACATTGAAACCACAATTCGATCCACAACATGAGCGGAAAGGCCAACGGCAGCGCCAGGATTAGCAGCCACCAACGCCGCGACTGCCACAAAGCGATGGCAAGAAGGGCGAGGCCCAGAAGTTGCAAGGGAAATGACCCCAGAATCAGTTCGAACCGCCTTGTCACGATGATTACCGCGCTTGCCAAGGCACAGAGCATTGCGCCGATGGCTGGCCAACCAAGCCCCCTGATGCTCATCCCTCAATCCCAAGCTGCCAGAGGATGAAGGCGAACTCCTCGGCGGTTTCCTTCAGGCTTTCGAACCGGCCCGACTTGCCGCCATGGCCGGCGCCCATGTTGATCTTGAACAGCAGTTCGTGGTCGTCGGTCTTGAGCTCGCGTAGCCGGGCGACCCATTTCGCGGGCTCCCAATAGGTCACCCGCGGATCGTTGAGCCCGGCGCTGACCAGCAGCGGGGGATAGGCCTGGGGCTTGACCTGATCGTAGGGCGAATAGGAGCGGATCAGTTCGAACGCCGCCCGGTCCTCGATCGGATTGCCCCATTCTGGCCATTCGCCCGGGGTCAGCGGCAGGGTGGCGTCGAGCATGGTCGCGAGCACGTCGACGAACGGTACCTGCGCCACCACCGCGCCCCACAGTTCGGGATCGGAATTGATCACCGCCCCCATCAGCTCGCCCCCGGCCGAGCCGCCGGCGATGCTGATTCGTCCGGCCCGGGTGTAGCCGCGGTCGATCAGGCCTCTGGCGACATCGACGAAGTCGGTGAAGGTGTTGCAGCGCTGGGTCAGCTTGCCGGCCTTGTACCAGGCCCGGCCGAGATCGTCCCCGCCGCGGATATGGGCGATGGCATAGGCAAAGCCGCGATCGACAAGGCTCAGCCGGGTGGTCGAAAAGCCCGGATCGACCGCGATGCCATAGGCCCCGTAGCCGTAGAGGTGGAGCGGGCCGCTACCAGTGCGGTCCTTGCGGTAGACCACGCTGACCGGGATCAGCGTTCCATCGCGCGCGGCGATCTCAAGGCGTTCGGTGGTATAGAGCGCGGCATCGTAGCCCGAGGGGATCTCCTGGACCTTGAGCGTGGTCATGGTCCGTGCCGCGACATCATATTCCAGCACCGAGGCCGGACTGACCATGCTTTCATAGCCGAGCCGCAGATGCGTCATCGCCCATTCGGGGTTGTCGCCCAGGCCCGCCGAATAGCTGGCCTCGGGAAAGGCGATCGGCTCGATCCGCGCCGGATCGTCGTAATAACGCACCTCGATCCGGTCGAGCCCGCGCACCCGTCCCTCGATCACGTAGAAATCGCGGAACAGCTCGACCCCGGTCAAGTAGAAGGCATCGCTGCCCTCGATCAGCGAAGTCCATTCGCCCGGAGCGGACAGCGGCGCGGTCGCCAGGCGGAAATTCTCGTGGGTGTCGTTGGTGTGGATGTAGAGCACGCCTTTGCGCTCATCGAGATCGTATTCGACCCCGGTCTGGCGCGGGCGGACCAGCAGCGGTTCAGCTAGCGGATCGTTTGCCGGGATCAGCCGCGCTTCGCTGGTTTCGTGGTCGCCGACCGAAACGATCAGCCACTGCTCGTTGGCCGAAAGCCCGGCGCTGCAGCGAAAGCCCTCGTCCGGTTCGCGGTAAAGTTCGGCATCGGCGCTATTCGGCTGGCCGAGCCAGTGCAGCATCACCCGGTCGGTCCGCCACTGCTCGTTGGCGGGCGTATAGACCAGCCCCTTGTCCCCCGCGACCCAGACCAGCGAGGACACGAGGTCCGCGCGCGGCGACACCTGCCCGTCGGGCGCG
>CALCQB010000152.1 GCA_937897535.1 uncultured Novosphingobium sp.
GGCTGTAGATGTCCTGGAAGCCGACGGCGACAAACCGGCCGGTGGATTTTTCGGCGGCGCGGATGGCGGCGACCTCGGCGAGCGAGCCGGCGAGCGGCTTCTCGACGAGCACGTGCGCGCCGGCGCGGAGGGCGGCGAGCGTCATGCGCGCGTGCCACGGGATGCCGGTGGGGATCAGGCAGAGATCGAGCCGGCCGGCCTCGGCCTTGAGCAGGCTCGTCCGGTAGCCGAGCCCGAGGTCGGCGTGCATGAACGTGCGCTGCTCGCCCGCGATCCGGCACCCCAGCCGCAAGTGCCCAGCGCCGGTTGTTCGATCAAGTGGCGTCCCGGTAAGGACCCTTGGTGGGGCTGAGCGCATGACGATCGTCGCGCGCCAGTGGGTCCCCGCCGCCGCCGTGGTCCCGCAAGAGTGTGGCCCGGAGTACCTTGGGGCAGTCGATGGCATGGAGTGGTCCGCAGGGACCGGTTTCTACCGCGGCTTCTTCAGCGCGTTCCGGATCCGGTCGAGCAAGGACGTGTGGTTCCACTTCCCCTTGCCGACCCCGGTCGAGCAGGATGGTACGGCGCTGTCGCTCCACTCGATCAGTCTGCTCTGGGAAGTGCTGGACGGCGCGCGGATCGCCTGGATGACCATGCAGCACGGCGGGATGGAGCGGATCGAATTGATCCCGCGCCTGACCAGTCCGGCATCGATCCCGGTCCCGTTCGAGCCGGAACCGGAGTTTCGCCCCTGGTGCCCGGTCACCGACCGGCAATTGAGCGAGATCGTTTTGCCCCGGCCGGTGCCGCTGCGGTTCGGCGTCCAGCTCTGCGTGATGGTCTCGGCCCCGCAAGACGCCGAGGGCACCGTCCGCTTCTACGGCGCGGGCGCGGCTTTTTCCAACTGACCCAAACGCAACAAGGGCGGACCCGCGGGCCCACCCTTGTCATGTTCGCGGCGGTTGCAGGGAGCGGTCACCCGCCCCCTGCGCCCCCGTTAACTCAGTACTTGAGCGACAGGCGGACCCCGTAAGTGCGCGGCGTGCCGAACTGCCAGTTGAAGATGTCGTCCGGGCCAGCCGAAACGAAGCTGCCGTAAGTCAGCGGACGGACATCCTCGAGGTTCTTGGCGAAGGCCTGGACCGAGAACTTCTCGTTCCCGGACTTCCAGGTCAGGCTGACGTCGGACTGGTGGTAGCCGCTCTGGCGCCCATCCTGGTAGTTGTAGAAATCGGTGAAGTAGCTGCTCTTCATCATCGAGTTCGCGCTGAAGGTCAGCGACCCGGCATCACCCAGCGGGATCACCTGGTCGAAGCCGATCGTTGCGACCACTTCGGGCGAGAAAGCCGGACGGTTGCCCGCGAAGTTCGGCTGCTGCACCCCGGCGACGGTCGGATCGAGATCGCCCACGCCGTTGACGTCCGTACCAGTGCCCGGAACGGTGTAGACGTTGAACTGCGCGAACAGCTCGTCATACTTGGCGTGCAGGTAGTTGAACGACGCACGGAAGGTGGTGTTCGGGCCAACCTTGAAATCGCCGCTGGCTTCGATCCCCCAGATGGTCGCCTTGCCGGCGTTGAAGGTCTGGCCACCAACCGTGGTGTCGAGCAGCACCGAAACCTGCAGATCCTTATAGTTGTAGTAGAACCCACCGAGGTTGATCTGGTGTTCGCTGTGCGGGCCGAAGCTCTGCTTCCAGCCGCCCTCGAAGGCCATGTTCGATTCAGGCTTGAAATCACCAACCGAGTCGAACCCGCCGGCCTTGAACCCGGTCGAAGCCTTGGCATAGAGCAGCGTGTCGGGGTTGGGCTGATAGTTGACCCCGGCGAGCCAGGTCACCTTGCTTTCATCCATCGAAAGCACGAGCTTCGACAGATAGGGCAGCGTCAGGAAGTTCTTGCGGCCCGCGCCCGAGCCGAACAGGAAGTTGGTCGAAGGGGTTCCCGGGGCGACCACAAATGCGTCGGGCGGTCCGAACTGGGTGAACGGCGAGGCGTTGTAGTAGGTCGCGTCGCGCGAGTTCGAGGTATAGCGCAGCCCACCGACCACGGTCAGCTTGTCGCCCAACGGCACTTCGACCTGACCGAACGCCGACTTGCTGTCGCTGGTGATGTCGCGGACGAAGTACGACAGGAAGGTGCCGCCGGGTCCACCAACCGGGATCAGGAACCCGCTTTCGACATCGACCGCTTCCTTGAAGTAGAAACCGCCGACCTGGTACGTAATCCCGTTGATCACGCCGTTGAGCCGCAGTTCGTGGCTGTGGGTCTTGGCGTCGCTCTGGAAGGTGTAGGAGCGATAGCTGACCGGCAGGGTGCGCAGGCCGGTCTGCTCATAGCTGCGATAGCCACCGATATAGGTCAGGGTCGCCGCATCGCTGATTTCATAGGCGACCCGGCCGCGGATCGCGTAAGTCTTGTCGTTGA
The DNA here is from genome assembly GCA_937897535.1 of uncultured Novosphingobium sp. Classification (GTDB taxonomy): domain Bacteria; phylum Pseudomonadota; class Alphaproteobacteria; order Sphingomonadales; family Sphingomonadaceae; genus Novosphingobium. Next base: position 2,406 of record CALCQB010000152.1, read on the forward strand.
GCTTGCCGAGCCCGAAGCCGGGCGCGGCAAAGTTGCCGCGATCGATCGCCGAGAGGAAGTTGGTGCCGTTAGGCACGCACAGCGTCTGCGAATAGGCGGGGGCGACGCGGGTATAACCGGCGCGGTTGCAGCCCGGGCCAGCCGGAGCGTTACCGCCCGAGTTGAGATCGGCATAAGCGAAGACCGACGGGGTGAAGTGCTTTTCGGCATATTCACCGGCCAGGTTGATGGTCAGCGCATCGGTCGGTTCCAGCCGCAGCGAGACGCGACCACCATAGCTCTGGTTGTCGTCCGACCGGCCGCCGGCAAAGGACGGAAACGGCCCGAAGCCCAAGCGCGCGGGGTGCGAGACATAGCCGTTGCGCTCGTCATAGAAGCCGGCGAAGCGAATTCCGGCGACGTCGCCGAACGGAATGTCGATCCCGCCATCGAAGCGAACCGCATCGTAGTTGCCGAAGCTGGCCGTGGCATCAACTCCGAAATCCTTGCCGGCCTTGCGGGTGATGAAGTTGATCGCGCCGCCGGTCGAGTTGCGGCCATAGAGCGTACCCTGCGGTCCGCGCAGCACTTCGACCCGGTCGATATCGAACAGGGCCGAGCCCAGCGCCTGCGGGCGGTTGATGTATTCGCCGTCGACGTTGACGACCACCGAGGTGTCCTGGGCTTCGTCGTTCGAATTGGTGCCGACGCCGCGCACGGTGACCTTGACCGTGCCCTGGTCCTGGTTGATCTGGACCACCGGGGCAATCTTCGACATGTCGTTCATCGAACCGAAGCCGCTGTCGCGCAGCGCCTCGGCGCCGACCACGTCGATCACGATCGGAACGTCGTTGACGCTCTGTTCGCGGTTCTGCGCGGTGACGACGATTTCGGTGGTGTTTTCTTCTTCAGCGGCGTCCTGCGCGAAGGCTGGCGAAGCAATGGCGATAGTGCCGACGCTGGCCAGCAGCAAGCGGCGGATAGATTGAGTCTTCATGGTGGCACTCCTCCCCTTATACGACCGTGTGCGGGTGCTCGAGCATCGCGGTCAAATTAGAATTCTTCAAACTAGAATGATCGTTTCATATATAATAGCGCGGATGTCAAGGTTGACGCATCGATTGCGCCGATAGCCTCGATATTGCCTCATCAATATCGCGGGCCAATCAGGCGGTTTTCCCGCCCAGCGTTTCGGCGAACCAGTCGGCGATGTAATCACGTCCGAACGCCATGTTGTCGGCCCCGACGTGCTCGACCCCGCCCTCACGGGGGGTGAAGATCTTGAGCTCGGCGCGCGGCGAATTGGTCAGCTGGGCATAGGCCTGATGGGCATAATCGACGCTGATCTGACGGTCGTTCGCACCATGCGTGACCAGGAACGGCACCTTGATCCGGTCCATATGGCCGTTGAGGTTCATATCCCTGGTCTTCTCGAAGAAGTCGTCCTTGTCCTTCGCCCCGAACACCCAATAGACGTGGCCCCAGTAGTGCGGCACCGGGTTCTCGCCCTCGTTCTGGAGCCGCTTGTACTGGACCTCGTACCAGTTGTGATTGGCACCCCAGCAGGCCCCGCTGGCAAAGCGCGGCTCATAAGCCACGGCGCGCGGAGCATAGTGCCCGCCGAGTGAAATCCCGGTCATCCCGATTGCCTTGGGGTCAACCTCGGGCTGCTGTTCCAGCCAGTCGACCGCCTTCGAGGCCCACTCTTCCGAATGCGCCGTCGCGGGCAGGTTCTGCAGCCGCAGCGCTTCGCCGGTGCCGGGCTGGTCGACGCACAGCGTGGAAATCCCGCGCCGCGCGAGGGCATGCGGCAACCAAGACCAGTAGAGCAACTCCTTGTTGCTATCGAGGCCGTTGCAATAGACCACCGCAGGCTTGCGGCCGTCCCCCGGCGCGCGGGTCCACAGCGCGGGCATGGTCCCGCCACCTTCCAGCGGAATCTCGACCCGTTCGCAGTTGAGCTTGCCCAGCGCGCAAGCGCGATCGAAGCAGTCGCGCGCGCGCTTGAACGTCTCGATCCGCCCGGGACTGCCGTGGGCCTGCATCCGCTCGCCATTGAACAGGTACAGCGCCGCCCGCTCGAGCTTTTGCCCGGCGGAGAAATTGCGGCCCTTGGCCTCGTCTTCGTCGGCGAGCCCGATCAGCGTCTCGGCCTTGGCCATCCACGCCTTCATGAAACCGGGCGTACCGGCATCGGCACTGGTGCTGGCGGCTTCCTTGGCGGCATCGATGATATCGACGATCTCGCCAATTTGCCCGCCGCTTTCCATCGCGATCGCGATCGACAGGTTCCAGATGTAGTTGGGGAACGGAGAGAACAGCGCCACGGATCAGGCCTCCACTGCTACGAACAGACCGGGATTGGGTGCGGGGTGCGGCATGGTCTGCGGACCGCCGGTGCCGATCCCCCACTGGTCCATCACCAGCGGTGCGGGCACGTGAACGGTCGGCTGGTGGGTCTCGAAATCGACCTCTTCGAGTTCGGCGGTATATTCGACCGCGAACCCGCCGGGGGTGACGAAATAGCTGAAGGCGTTGTTGCCCGCCGTGTGCCGCCCCGGACCCCACTGGATCGGGGTGCCCTTGACCTTGAGCCGGTGCGCGCCGCGCATCATGTCGTCGATGCTCGGCATGTCATAGGCAACGTGGTTGAGGCACGGCGGTCCGGGCAGGATCGCAAAGCGGTGGTGCGCCGAATTGCAGCGCAGAAAGCCCATGAAATCGCCGAGCCAGTCCGAGACCTTGAACCCCAGCACATCGACGAACCAGGCCATCAGCGCCTGGTGATCGGGCGAATGCAGCACGATGTGGCTGATCTTGAGCGGCAGCCCGTCCCAATGCGCCAGTTCGCGGACCGGGCCGCGCGCAACGTCGCTCGACACTTCCATCTGCAGGCCCTCGGGCGAGAAGAAGCGAAAGCCATAGCCGCCGCCAGGCGTGGTCAGATCGCGCGGTTCGTGAACGATCTTGGCGCCCGACGCCGCAACCTTGGCGCACAGCGCATCCACATCGGCGCGGCTGTCCGCTGCCATCGCGATCACGTCGATCCGGTTCGCATCGGCGGCGCGCAGCCGGACAACGTGGTGCTCATCATGGCCGGGGGTCTTGAACCAGACCATGCCATCATCCGACGGCACCCGGTCGAGCCCCCAGACATCTTCGTAAAAGCCTGCTTCGGCGGCGAGGTCGGTAACCCCATAGCCGACATAGCGGATTTCGGTAACTCGGCTCATCCCCAGTCCTTCTTTTCTGGTATTTTCAAATAGGTTTTGCGACGGTGGCGAACATTTCGGCAGTTGCCTGCTGCATGTCGACCGGCGGCCCCTTGCCCAGTTGCCCATAGCAGATGGCCAGACTTGCGCTCACGATTGTCTGGCAGCGTTCGTATCGACGATTCCGATAGCTGACGCAGGCGCGGGCCACATCGGCGTCGCGGCTCAGCTCCTCGGCCAGCACCAGCGCGTCCTCGATCGCCATGCCTGCGCCTTGCCCGAGGTGCGGCGTCGTGGCGTGGACCGCATCGCCCAGCAGCACCACCCGGCCCTTGCTCCACAGTCCCGTCACCATCATCCCTTCGAGCGGGCGATAGACCACGGCGGCATCGTCGGTGATCTGCTCGGCCAGCTCACGGATCGCCGGCGCGCAACCCGCCACCCGTTCGCGCATCCGCGCGGCCAGACCTTCGACCGGATAGCGCGGATTGCCCGGCTCGGGCGTGGTGACGAACATGTACATCACCGGCGCGCTCATCGGAACGAGACCCACGCCGGTCGGTCCGTTGTAGGCGCGCAAGGCATCGAGATCAGCCGGGCGCGGCAGATTATAGCGCCACACAGCCTGTCCGGTATATTCCGGACCCTCGGCCCCGGGCAGGATCATCCCCCGGATCTGCGAACGTACCCCGTCCGCGCCGATCACCAGATCGTAACGGCCCGTGCTCCCATCCGAAAACGCCACGTCGACCGCCGCGCCATCATCGGCGAGCGTCTCGACCGTCACCCCCAGCCGCACTTCGGCGCCAAGCTCGCGCGCGGTATCGGCCAGTACCGCCTGCAGCGCCGGGCGGCCGATCCCGACGTTGGCGGGCCGCCCCTCGACCAGCCGGGGCGAGGGAATCCGGGCGACCCTGGTGCCATCCGGCGCATAGATCTCCACCGCATCGAACCCGAACGCGGCCGAAATGAACCGGTCGAGCACACCCAATTGCTCCATCGCCCGGACCACGTTCGACTGCTGGATGATCCCGACGCCATAGACCGACCAGTCCGGATCGCGCTCGATAACGGTCACGCCGTGGCCCTTGCGGCTCAGCGCAATCGCCGCGGCCAGCCCGCCGATCCCGCCGCCAACCACCAGGACATTGAGTGCCATTCCGTCCGCTCCCACCAAAGCTCATTGCCAAGCCCTGCGGCCTGTGCATATAAGAATGCATGTTCCAATAAGTAGCGGCAGTCAAGCCGCCAGGCGATCCGGGCCGCAAGACAGGCCGAATGGTGCCGCGACATGGGAGAGCGATCATGGCTCCAGAACGTCTGCGCCTGCGGGAGAAGCTGAGCTACGGCTTCGGCGACATGGGCACCAGCTTGCCCTACAACATGGCGAGCGGGTTCCTGCTGCTCTATTACATCAACGTGGTGAAGCTGCCTGCGGCCGCAGTCGGCACGATCTTTCTGGTCGCGCGGCTGCTCGATGCGGTGATCGACGTGGTGGTCGGCGTGATGATCGACCGCACCCGCAGCCGCTGGGGCCGGACCCGGCCGTACTTCCTGTTCACCGCGCTGCCCTATGCGCTGGTTTCGGTCGCGGTGTTCGCGGTGCCGGGGGGGTGGAGCCAGGGCGCGCAGCTCGCCTATGCCTTCCTCACCTTCAAGGCGCTCGGCATCCTGATGAGCGTCGCCGCGATCCCCTACACCGCGCTGATGCCGATGATGACCAGCGATCCGGGCGAGCGGCTCAAGCTCGGCGGGTGGCGTTCGGTCGGGACCTCGGTGGGCGTGGTCCTTGGCACCGCCGCGGTCCAGCCGATCCTTGGCGCCTATGGCGGCGAGAACGCGCCGGGCGGCTACCGCGCCGCCGCAATGATCTTCGCCGTGATCTCGCTCTTCTGCTTCGCCGCGCTGTTCGCCAACTGCCGCGAGCGGGTGGTCGATCAGGCCCCGGCCCGGTTCGCGATCCTGCCCGAAGTCGGCAAGATGCTCCGCAATCGTGCCTGGGTGGTCGCATTCCTCTCGTGCCTGCTCTATTTCATCCGCTTCGGCGGGATGATGGCGATCACCGCCTATTTCGCAATCGACGTGCTGCGCGCGCCGTGGATGATCGGGGTGATGCTGCCGGCGGTCGCGGGGATGCTGCTGCTGTCCTCGTTCTTCGCCCCGCCGATCC
>CALCQB010000153.1 GCA_937897535.1 uncultured Novosphingobium sp.
ATGTACACCCGCTGGGCCGAGAAGCGCGGCTTCAAGGTCGAGACGATCGAGTATCAGGCCGGCGACCAGGCCGGGATCAAGTCGGCGACGATCCTGTGCAAGGGCGAGAATGCCTATGGCTATGCCAAGACCGAAAGCGGGGTCCACCGCCTGGTCCGGATTTCGCCTTATGACAGTTCGGCCCGGCGCCACACCAGCTTCAGCTCGGTCTGGGTCTATCCGGTGATCGACGACAATTTCTCGGTCGAGGTCAATCCCGCCGACCTCAAGATCGACACCTACCGCGCCTCGGGCGCAGGCGGCCAGCACGTCAACACCACCGATTCGGCGGTGCGGATGACTCACGTCCCCTCGGGCATCATTGTCGCCAGCCAGATCGACCGCAGCCAGCACAAGAACCGCGAAATCGCGCTGGGGATGCTCAAGGCCCGGCTCTACGAAGCCGAAATGCGCAAGCGTGAGGAAGCGGCCAGCGCCGAACATTCGGCCAAGTCGGACATTGGTTGGGGCCACCAGATCCGGTCCTACGTGCTTCAGCCCTATCAGATGGTGAAGGACCTGCGGACCGGCTATACCAGCCCGACGCCGGCTGACGTCCTCGACGGGGCACTCGATCCGTTCATGGCTGCGGCACTGGCCCAGCGCGTGACCGGTGAGAAGATCGAGGTGGAGGACGACGATTGAGCCGCCGGGCGGCCGCGATCCTGATGTTGGCGGCGCTAGCTGGCTGCAAGGGCACGGCTGATGCGGACAACCGTCCGGTCGGCGCGCGCGACTTCCCCAAGGCCTACCGCCCGGTCTCGACCGTGGTGAGCAATGAATTCTCGGACGAAGACCAGCGCGACAACCTCGGCGAGGCCAGGGTCGTGATGGACCTGGCCAAGATCGGCGCGGGCACCACCGTTGCCGATATCGGCGCGGGTGAGGGCTACTACACGGTCCGCTTGTCGGAACGGGTTGGAGCAAAAGGCCGCGTGCTCGCCCAGGATATCGATCCCGGCGCGCTCCAGCGGCTCGGTCAGCGGGTCGAGCGCGACCGGCTCGACAACGTTTCGATCAAGCTCGGCGCGGCCGAAGACCCCAAGCTTCCGGCCAACAGTTTCGACCGCGTGTTCATGGTCCACATGTACCACGAGGTGACCGAGCCCTATGCGTTGCTGTGGAACCTGCGTCCGGCGCTGCGGCCGGGCGGGCAGGTGGTGGTGGTCGATATCGACCGGCCGACCGATCAGCACGGCATTCCTCCACAGTTGCTGTTCTGCGAATTCGGGGCGCTGGGCTTTCGCTTGGTGGAATTTGTCGTAAAGCCGGAACTGAACGGCTATTATGCTGCTTTCGAAGTACAAGGGCCACGGCCCGCACCAAAAGATATCAAGCCGTGCAACACGGCCGCAGGAAAGACGGGGACGTAATGGGTTTCAAGGGGTTGCAGCCGATCATGTACGGCGGCCGCGAGGTCTGGCCGCTGGTTGAAGGCGGCAAGGGAGTCGCGGTGTCGAACCACGCCAGCTCCGGGGCCTGGGCGGCGACCGGCGGGATCGGGACGGTCAGCGCGGTCAATGCGGATTTCTATGACGAGAACGGCGAGCTCGCCGAACAGCCCTATCTCGGCGCGACCCGCAAGGATCGCCACGAGGAACTGATCGCCTTTGGCATCACCGGCGGGATCGAACAGGTCCGCCGCGCCCATGACATTTCCGGCGGCAAGGGCGCCATCAACATCAACGTGCTGTGGGAAATGGGCGGCGCGCAGCAAGTGCTCGAAGGCGTGCTCGAAGGGACGAAGGGTCTGGTCACCGGAGTGACCTGCGGCGCGGGCATGCCGTACAAGCTGTCCGAGATCGCCCAGCGCTTCAACGTCCAGTACCTGCCGATCATCAGTTCGGCCCGCGCCTTCCGCGCGCTGTGGAAGCGGGCCTATCACAAGGCCGCCGACCTGCTCGGTGCGGTGGTCTATGAAGATCCGTGGCTGGCGGGCGGGCACAACGGCCTGTCGAACGCCGAAGATCCGTTGCAGCCGCAGGATCCCTATCCCCGGGTCAAGGCGCTGCGCGATACGATGCGGGCCGAAGGGATCGCCGATACCGTACCGATTGTGATGGCCGGTGGCGTCTGGTTCCTGCGCGATTGGGAAGACTGGATCGACAATCCGGAACTCGGCCAGATTATCTTCCAGTACGGCACCCGCCCGCTGCTGACCAAGGAAAGCCCGATCCCGCAGGCCTGGAAGGATCACCTGCGCACGCTGGATGAAGGCGATATCCTGCTGCACCGGTTCTCGCCGACCGGGTTCTACAGCTCGGCGGTGCGCAATCCGTTCCTGCGCAATCTCGAAGCGCGCAGCCAGCGGCAGATCCCCTATTCCAAAGTCGAGGCCGGCGAACACACCACCCGGCTCGATGTCGGCGTGGGCAACAAGAACTTCTGGGTCGCCCCGGCCGATCTCCAGCGCGCCCGCAACTGGGTCGCGCAAGGCTACAACGAGGGTATCCGCACCCCCGACGATACGATCATTTTCGTCGGTGAGACCGAGCGCAACGAAATCCAGAAGGACCAGAAGGACTGCATGGGCTGCCTGTCGCACTGCGGCTTCTCGGCCTGGAAGGACCACGACGACTTCACCACCGGCTACCTCGCCGATCCGCGCAGCTTCTGCATCCAGAAGACCCTGAAGGCGATCGTCCACGGTGAGGACATCAACCAGAACCTGATGTTCGCCGGCCACGCCGCGTTCAATTTCAAGACCGACCCGTTCTATTCGAACCAGTTCACCCCCACGGTGAAGCAACTGGTCGACCGGATTCTGACCGGGGACTGAGCGCTATTCCCGCCCGCGCGGATCAGGGCCGAAGCGGTTGAGGCCGGGCGTTCCAGCAAGAAGGTAAAGCACCAGCAACACAATGGTGCAGGCCAGCATCGGCCAATAGGCGTAGCCGAGGATGCGGTCTGCGGCGATGCGGCCTTCGGTCGCGCCCAGTACAGAGGCCAGATCGCCGACCGCGTTGTAAAAAGCTGGAAAGGCCAACAGCCAGGCCGCCTTTGCGCTTTTGTCCTGATCGTGGAGCCGCCGGACCAGTAGTCCGACCATCGGCAGCATGAGCACCCAGCCCAGTCCGACCGCGACCCGACTTTCAAGCAAAGGGTCGGCGAAGAACCCGAAGGCGACGTCGACGGCGATGCCGATCAGCATGCTCAAGACATAGTAGCCGATTAACTCCGTGCGGGTCGATCGCCCGGAAAAAACAAAGGTCCGCCGGATCGCGTCAAATGCACCCAACCGATATTCCGCGATCACCGAATCTGGCACCTTTCAAACCTTCCTTGCCGCTCAATCCATTTCCCACGCTCGTTCGCCGTGGCTGGCGAGGTCGAGGCCTTCGCGTTCGTCATCTTCGCTGACCCGCATCGGGAAGACCAGCCCGACCAGCAGCGCGATCAGGGTGGTGGCGAGCGCCGACCAGACCGCGACCGAGAACACGCCGACGGCTTGCGCGGCGAACTGGCTGGCCATGCCTGCGCCCTCGGCATAGCCCGCGCCGCCCAAGTGATCCTTCTCTAGGAACACCGCCAGCAGCAGCGAGCCGGTGATCCCGCCGATCCCGTGGACCGCGAACACGTCGAGTGAATCGTCGATCCCGAGCTTCTGCTTGACGATCTGGATCATCGGGAAACAGGCCAGCGCGCCGATCGCGCCGATCAGGATCGCTCCGCCGGGCGAGATGAACCCGGCCGCGGGGGTGACCGTGGCCAGCCCGGCGATTGCGCCGGTGGCAAAGCCGACACTGGTTGGCTTGCCGACCTTGATCCGCTCGATCAGCAGCCAGACCAGCGCGGCGGTGCTCGCGCCGAGGTGGGTGTTGATGATCGCGCTGGTGGCGTCGTCGTTGGCGGCGAGCGCGGAGCCGCCGTTGAAGCCGAACCAGCCGACCCACAGCAAGGCGGCCCCGGCCATGGTCAGCGACGGGCTGTGCGGCAGCATCAGCGTCTTGGGGAAGCCCTGGCGCTTGCCCAGCAGCATCGCCGCGACCAGCGCCGAGACCCCGGCGGTGGTGTGGACCACGATCCCGCCGGCGAAATCGAGCGTGCCCATCGAACTGGCCAGCCAGCCGCCGCCCCAGACCCAGTGGGCCACCGGGGCATAGACGATCAGACTCCACAGCGCGGAAAAGCCCACCACCCAGCCGAACCGGGCGCGATCGACCCAGGCGCCGACCATCAGCGCCGGGGTGATCGCGGCAAAGGTCATCTGGAACAGCGCGAAGGTCCGCTCGGTAATGTCATAATCGCCGCGCAGGACGTTTTCGGTCCCCAGCAGCATCCACAGGTTGCCGCCGCCGATCCAGCCCCTGCCGACATCGCCAAAGGCCATGGTGTGACCCAGCATAATCCACAGCACCGAAACGATCGAGGCGATCGCGCCGACCTGGACCATCACCGACAGGAAGTTCTTCGCGCGGACCAACCCGCCATAGAACAAGGTCAGGCCCGGCATGGTCATCAGCAGGACCAGTGCCGAGGCGATCAGCACCCAGGCCGTATCGCCGCTGTTGAGCGTGCCTTCGACAACGCTGGGCGTCTGGGCATGGATGGTGGCCGGGGCCAGGGCGGCCAACAGGCCCAGGCCAAGTGCTTGGAACTTGCGCATCGAATGCTCCCCTGCGGCGCGGGCCGTTACCCGCGCGTGAATCCTCGCGGGCGGCCTTAGAGCAACGATTGCAGTTTCGGCAAGGCGCTGATTGTAGCGATGTTGCGCGAGCGGGCGATTATGCCCAGCCTTCCAGCACTTGATCGGGCGGGCGGTGCCCATCGACCCAGAAGCGGATGTTGGCGATGACCTTATCTCCGGCATGGGCGCGGCCCTCGATCGTCGCGCTGCCGAGGTGGGGCAGGGTGATGACGTTGGGCAGGGCGATCAGCCGCGGATCGACTTGCGGTTCGCGGGCAAACACGTCGAGCCCGGCACCGGCGATCTCACCGGTCTGCAGCGCCGCGATCAGCGCTTCTTCGTCGATCAGATCACCCCGGGCGGTGTTGATCAGGTAGGAGTCAGGCTTCATCGCGGCGAGCCGCGCGGCGTTGACCAGCTGGTGTGTGCCGGCCCCGGCCGGAGCGTGCAGTGTCACGATGTCCGCCTCAGCGAACAACCGGTCGAGATCGGGCTCATAGCTTGCCCCGAACATGTTCTCGATGCTGGCGGGCAGACGGTGGCGGTTGTGATAGACCACCTCCAGGCCAAAGGCGCGGGCGCGGTGCGCGACGGCCTGGCCGATCCGGCCCATTCCGACGATCCCGAGCCGCTTGCCACCAATGCAGCGGCCCAGCATCGCGGTCGGGGTCCAGCCGGTCCATTTGCCATCGCGGACCAGGCGGCTGCCTTCGCCCAGGCGGCGCGGGACCGAGAGGATCAGCATCATCGTCAGGTCGGCGGTATCATCGGTGAACACGCCCGGAGTGTTGGTGACAATGACCATGCGGGCGCGGGCGGCGGCCAGATCGATATGTTCGATCCCGGCACCGAAATTGGCGATCAGGCCCAGCCGGTCACCGGCCTGCTCCAGCATGGCGGCATCGATCCGGTCGGTCACGGTCGGGACGATTACGTCGCTGTCCGCCATGGCGGCGACCAGTTCTTCGCGGCTGAGCGGCCGGTCCTCGACATTGAGGACCACGTCGAACAGCTCGCCCATCCGGGCCTCGACCGACGGCAGCAGGTGGCGGGTCACATGGACCCGCGGCTTGCCGGCAATCCGGCGGCTCGGTTTGGTGTCAGTCACGACGGTCATGCGGCAATCGCTAGGCCGGGGCAGGGCGGGCGGTCAAGCGGCTTGAACGGGGTTGCCGGGCCGGGCTATCAGGACGCCATGATCTTCCTGCGTCGATTCCTTCCCGTGCTTGCCCTCCTCGGTTTCGCCATTCCGGCTTTGGCGCAGGATACCGCCGATACGCCGTACTGGGCCTCGGTCCGGGTCAGTGAGGTCAACATGCGGGTCGGACCGGGCGAGGACTATCGAATCCTGTGGGTTTACCGGCGTCCGCAACTGCCGCTGAAGGTGCTGCGGATCAAGGAAGGCTGGCGGTTCGTCCGCGATCCTGACGGGGCGCAAGGCTGGGTGCTGGCCCGCTTTCTGACCCGGCAGCGCACCGCCTTTGTCCAGGGCAAGGAGCCAGCTGAAATGCGTGAGGGTGCCGGTGCGGATGCCAGGCTATTGTGGCGGCTTTCGCCCGGTATCGTCGGTCAACTGGGCGATTGCGATAAAGGGTGGTGCGGATTCAGCACGGGCCCGCGCAAGGGTTATGTTCTGCAGGACCGTTTGTGGGGGGCGGGCGAGCCCTGAAGACCGGCCCGCCGCCGCTAATTTCCCTTACTTCGCGACCGGACGGATCGTTTCGACATTGCCCTTGGCATCGGTCGCGGTGAAGCTTCCGTCGGCGCCCGGCGCGCTATCGGTATAGCATTCCTCTGGCGCCTTGCCCGAAGGATCGAAGCAGGTCTTGCCGTCGACCATCTTGACGATCCCGGCCTCGCGCAGGCCGCCAACCGGATCGCTGGCATAGGTCCCGTCGGCATTGATCGTCGTAGTGCCGAGCTTCTTGCCGGCGGCGTTGAACGAATCGAAGGTGCCGGTCGGGATTGCCGCCGCCGCAGCATCGCTGGCGACCGCCGCTTCGCTGGGCACCGCAACGGGAGCCTCTTCCTTTTTGCCGCAAGCCGACATGGCGAGAATGATCGACGTAGCGATTGCTAACCGGCCAAAGGAATGCATCGGGACTCTCCTGCAAGTTCAAGAAGTCCGGCAGCTTACTCCGACCGGGCGGATGCGCAAGCGTGCAGGGGAGCGGGCCGGCTCCCCCGCACGGGCTATCCGTCAACGATGGTGGTGCTGGCGGTAGAACCGGTGGCTGTCGCGGCGCAGCTGGCCCTTGGCATGCTTCAGGTCATGGCGCTCTTCGCGGACCCCGCGCCAGTCGCGCTCGCGGCGCTCTTCCTTGAGGTCGCGCTTCTGCTCGCGGACCTGATGGACATCGTGGCGCAGATCGGCGCGGGTGACGTGGGCCTGGGCAGCGGCCGGCAGGGTCAGGCCGGCAGCGAGGGCAAGGGCAATCAGCTTGAGGTTCATGGCAATTCTCCTGGTGGAGCGTGGCAGGACGGGTGTGTCCGGCCACGGCCATGAAATCAGCCTCGGCGGCTGAACGGCAGGAATACCAGCTGTATGAAATTCCTGCCGTTTGGTCGCAATTTGTCGCGCCGGGTCAGACCAGTTCGATCGCCACTGCGGTCGCCTCGCCGCCGCCGATGCACAGGCTGGCCACGCCCTTCTTCTTGCCGTGGCGTTGCAGCGCGGCGATCAGGGTGGTGACGATTCGCGCGCCCGAAGCACCGATCGGATGGCCCAGCGCGGTCGCGCCGCCGTGAACGTTGACCTTGTCGTGCGGGATGCCGAGGTCATGCATCGCGAACATCGCGACGCAGGCGAAGGCTTCGTTGACCTCGAACAGGTCGACATCGGCCATCGACCAGCCGGCTTTGGCCAGGACCTTGGTGATCGCGCCGACCGGGGCGACGGTGAAGTCCTTTGGTTCCTGCGCGTGGGCCGCGACCGCAACCACGGTGGCGACCGGGGTCAGGCCCTTGGCCTTGGCCACGCTGTCGCGGGTTACGACCATCGCGGCTGCGCCGTCGGAGATCGAGCTGGAAGTGGCGGCGGTAATCGTGCCGTCCTTGGCGAAGGCGGGCTTGAGCGCTGGGATCTTGTCCGGGCGGCCCTTGCCGGGCTGCTCGTC
>CALCQB010000154.1 GCA_937897535.1 uncultured Novosphingobium sp.
ATCGCCTATATGCCGAAGAACAGCGTGGTCGGCATCTCCAAGCTCGCGCGCGTGCTCCATGCCTATGCCCGCCGCCTGCAAATTCAGGAACGGCTGACGGCGGAAGTTGCGCAGTGCATCTGGGACAATCTCAGCCCGCATGGTGTGGCGGTGGTGATCGAGGCGCAGCACGGTTGCATGACCGGGCGCGGGGTCAAGACGCCTGGCGTGGGCATGGTCACCAGCCGCCTGATGGGCTGTTTTCTGGATGACCACCGCAGCCGCAAGGAAGTGCTGAGCCTGATGGGCTATTGATCGTCCAGACCGGACACCGACGTTGAAAGGTTTACAATGACAGCGCTAACCGTGCGTGGGGGCCAGCCGCTTCAGGGCCGGATCGATCCTTCCGCCAACAAGAACGCGGTGCTGCCGGTGCTCTGCGCCACGCTGCTGACCGATGGCAAGATCACCCTGCGCAACGTGCCCGAGATCACCGATGTCACCCGCATCCACGGCTTCTTTGCCGAATTGGGCAGCACGGTCCACTGGGACAAGACAGCCAAGGTGCTGAAGATTGACCACTCCACCATTTCCGCCGGCGCCCGCGCCACCCTGCCGCAAGCGATGCGCGCCGCGATCGACCAGATCCGGGCGGGCACGCCGGTGGCGGCCGCGCTGGAGCAACTTGCCGCAGCGTTGCTGGACGGTGGCTTTTCCGCCGTCGACTATGCCGAAGTCCGCGACGCCGAATCGCTCGCACCGCTTCCCGAACTTGGCCTAGGCCCAGCCCGTTTGCTGGTCGCGGCGCGGATCGGGGGGACCCGGTTGATCGACAATATGGCGGTATGAATCGGCAAGTTGGCGAGTCCATGCAATTCGCGACTGCGTATTTGCCCTAAGCGCCGAATCAGGCTTGAAGCGCCACGCGCTTCGCCGGGGGCAGGGCGGGCTTGCTACGGCAGGCCCGCCCGACTATTTTCCGGCCGATGGAAAGCGACCTTCAAGCCAGGCGCATCGCCACCGTGCGCCGCCATATGGCGCTGGAGATCACCCATGACTGGGACGGGGTGATCGCGACTTTTGCGCACCCGCGTTATGAATTGTACGGCACCGGCACCGTGTTTGACGGTGAAGCCGAGGTGCGGCGTTATTTCGAGCTGTCGCGCGAGCCGTTTCCCGACCAGGCCAACGAAGTGATCGCAATCGCCGCCGATCCCTCCAGCGACACCGTGCTGGTCGAATTCTGGCTGACCGGCACGCATCTGGGTCCGCTGCGGACCGGGCGCCGGACGATCCCGCCCAGCGGCCGGGCCTTCCGGCTGCGGATGGCAGCAGCCTTTCAATTTGCCCCGGACAGCGACCGGATCATGTGCGAGCGACCCTATTTCGACCAGTCCGCGGTGCTGAAAGCGCTCGAGATCGACGGCGAACCGGCTGCTTCCAACGATCTGGGCTGAAGCGGCATTCCGCAATGCAAAGCGCCCCGGTCCTTTGCTGAGGACCGGGGCGCGATTGCGTTCTGACCGAAGGAAAGCCTCAGTGGCCCTTCTTGTCGGCCCAGATGTTGCGGTAGCTCATATAGCCCAGCACCGTCGCGAACAGCATGAACAGGACCCAGACGAACCCGACCTGATGACGCTTTTCCAGGTTCGGCTCGGCGGTCCAGACCAGGAACGCCGCGACGTCCTTGGCCATCTGGTCCTTGGTCGCCTTGGTCCCGTCCGAATAGGTGACCAGGTCGTCCGAGGCAAGCGGCGGGGTCATCGCGATGTTGAGGTTCGCGAAATACGGGTTGTAGTGCAGGCCGCTGTCCGGCTTGAGCTTGGCATCGGGGAAGCGCTTGATCAGTTCGGCCGGCTGCTCGGTGTAACCGGTCAGCAGCGAATAGACATAGGCTGCGCCGCCGTGCCGCGCCTTGGTGATCAGCGACAGATCCGGCGGGTGGCCGGCCCCGGCATAGACCACCGGCGGGAACTTGTCGGCCGGAAGACCCGGGCGATCCTTCATTTCGCCCGACAGCGGATCCTTGGCATTGATCGTCGCCTTGGCGGCAATCGCCTTGACCTCGGCCTCGTTGTAGCCGAGTTTTTCGAGATCGCGGTACGCAACCTGGCTGATCGAATGGCAGGCCGCGCAGACGTTCTGGTACACGGCAAAGCCGCGCTGCAGCTGGGCTTCGTCGAAATGCCCGAACGGCCCGTCACTGGCGAACTTCGCTTCCTTGGGGTGTTCGTGGAACACCTTTTCGGCTGACGGCGCCGGCGGCTCCGAAATGTAGTTCACCGCGCCAGTCCCGAAGGCGAGCAGCAGCGCCAGCGTGAAGAACGCGCCGACGGCGAGAGAGATGATGCGGATCATGGTGGTCTCTAGTCCCTCTCTTGCAGTTCAGCCCTGGCCGCCGAGGCTGGCCTTGTCGTCCGCGCCGAGGACGGCTTCGGTGATCGAGAAGGGCAGCGGATCGGGGCGCTCGATCGACGAAACGATCGGCACGATGATCAGGAAGTGGGCGAAGTAATACAGCGAAGCCAGCTGGCTGAGCATCACGAACGGCTCTTCCGCCGGGGCACCGCCGCAATAGAACAGCACCGCCATCGCCGGGACCAGCCCGAACCAGAAGAACTTGCGGTACAGCGGGCGATAGCTGCCCGAACGGACCGGCGAACGATCGAGCCAGGGCAGGAAGAACCAGACCAGGATCGCCGAGAACATCGCCAGCACGCCCATCAGCTTGGCCGGGACGATCAGGAAGTCGACCGTGAAGGCACGCAGAATCGCGTAGAACGGCCAGAAATACCATTCGGGCACGATGTGCGCCGGGGTCTGCATCGGGTTGGCCGGGACATAGTTGTCCGGGTGGCCCAGCGCGTTCGGCATGAAGAACACCGCGATCCCGAACAGCACCATGAACAGCGCGACGGTCCAGCCGTCCTTGCCGATGTAGTAGGGATAGAACGGCACGGTATCGCTTTCGCTCTTCACCTCAACCCCGGTCGGGTTCGACGAGCCCGGGATATGCAGCGCCCAGACGTGGAGGATGACGACCCCCAGGATCACGAACGGCAGCAGGAAGTGCAGCGAGAAGAAGCGGTTGAGCGTGGCGTTGTCGGGCGCGAAACCGCCCAGCAGCCATTCGCGGAAGGCATCGCCGACCAGCGGGATCGCGCTGAACAGCCCGGTGATCACCTGCGCGCCCCAGTAGGACATCTGGCCCCACGGCAGCACATAGCCCATGAAGGCGGTCGCCATCATCAGCAGGAAGATCACCACGCCGATCAGCCAGATCATTTCGCGCGGGGCCTTGTACGACGAGTAGAAGAAGCCGCGGAAGATGTGCAGGTAGATCACCACAAAGAACGCCGAAGCGCCGTTGGCGTGGGCATAGCGCATCAGCCAGCCCCAGTTGACGTCGCGCATGATGTGCTCGGTCGAGTTGAAGGCCACCCGGGTGTCGCCGCCGTAATGCATCGCCAGCACGATGCCGGTGACGATCTGCATCACCAGGCACAGCCCGGCGAGGAAACCGAAGTTCCAGAAGTAGTTGAGGTTGCGCGGCACTTCATAGCCGCCGCCGACCGCGTTGTAGACCAGCCGCGGCAGGGGCAGCTTTTCGTCCATCCACACCATCAGGGGGTGGCTCGGCTTGTATTCGTTTGCCCAGGGGAAGCTCATGATTTCTTACCTCAGCCGATCGTGACGACAGTGTCGGAGGTGAATTCGTACTCCGGAACGTGCAGGTTCTTCGGAGCCGGGCCCTTGCGGATCCGCGCCGCGGTATCATAGTGCGAGCCGTGGCACGGGCAGAAGTAGCCGCCGAATTCGCCGACCACGGTTCCGCCGTCGAACGGCCCAAGCGGAATGCAGCCCAGGTGGGTGCAGACGCCCATCGTGATCAGCCAGTTTTCATGGCCTTCCTTGGTCCGCTCCTTGAGGGTCTGCGGATCGCGCAGGCCCGAAACGTCGACCTTGTTGGCTTCCTCGATCTCGACCGTGGTCAGATTGCGGATGAACACCGGCTGCTTGCGGAAGATCGACTTGATCGCCTGGCCGGGCTGAACCGCGCTGATATCGACTTCGGTCGAGCTCTCCGCCAGCACGTCGGCCGAAGGGGCCATCTGGCTGATCAGCGGATAAACCACCGCAACCGCGCCGATGCCGGCCGCGCTGACCGCTGCAATATTGATGAAATCGCGCCGCCGCACACCTTCGCCGTCTTGCCCGGCCGGTGTGTCGATGCTCGCCTCTTGTGCCATGGTCGAACCGATCCCGTCGTTTTGGCCGTCCAGCTGCGGAACGACCCCCTTCAGTTGTGCTTAAGGATGCCCCTATGCGAACCGTCCCCGCACTGCAAGATGCACCTGCGGGCGACGATTTGGCGGGCCTGATAGACGCGAAGGTTGGCGCTGCCAACCGCCAATTTGTGCAGGGCAGTTGCGCAGGGCGAAAGTGCGCTCAGCCCAGTCCGATCAGCGAGATTTGCCGGCCATAGTCCGCTTCGCCGCGCTGGGTCGCGCGGCGGAACGAGAAAAACCGCGTTTCGTCGGCGCAGGTATCGAGCCCGAGCCGTTCGACCGCCGCGATTCCCGCCCGTTCAAGCCGATCCGCAACGTAGCCTTCGAGGTCGAACTGGTAGTGGCCGGGCGCACCGGCAACGAAATACCGGGCGTTGTCCGCCCGATCGGCCAGGAACCGGTCGCGAAAGCCGCTATCGACCTCGTAGCTGGACTGGGCGATGCAGGGGCCGACGGCAGCGACCAGATCGGCGCGGTTCGCGCCGAGCCGCTCCATCGCGGCAATGGTGGAATCGGTCACTCCGCCGAGCGCGCCCTTCCAGCCGGCATGGGCCGCCCCGACCACTCCGGCCTGGCGATCGGCCAGCAGCACCGGGGCGCAATCGGCGGTCAGGATGCCGAGCAACACCCCTGGCCGGTCCGTGACCAGGGCATCGGCCTGGGGCCGGTCGGCTTCGGCCCAGTCGCCGGCTTCGACGCAGGCGTTGCCGTGAACCTGATAGACCCCGACCAGCCGCGCCCCCGGCAGCACCGCCGCGACCCCGCGCCGCCGGTTCTCGCGCACCGGACCAAGCGCCGGATCATCCGGATCCATCCCGCGCAGGCCCATGTCGAGCCCGGCGACCACCCCGGTCGAGACCCCGCCGCGCCGCCCGAGAAAGCCATGCGGCAGTCCGGCCAGAACCGTCGCGCAGGCGACTTCGACCGAATCAGCCAAGGCTCTTGCTGACCTGCTCGAAGGTATCGCGCGACAGGCCCGGCGCGGCGGCGATCCGCTCCAGCTCGGCCCGCATCAATGCGGCCCGGCCCGGCTCGATCCGCCGCCAGCGCCCCAGCGGCGCGACAAACCGCGCCGCGGTCTGGGGGTTGAACGGGTCGAGTGCCAGGATCAGGTCGGCGATCAGCCGATAGCCCTCGCCCGAAGCGGCATGGAATGCCCCGGCGTTGACCGCGGCGGCCATATAGAGCGCGCGGACCCGGTTCGGGTTGCTCATGGTGAAATCGGGATGCCCCGCCAGGGCCCGGACATGCGCCAGCACGTCGGGATGGAGCGAACCGGCCTGGAGCGAGAACCACTTGTCGATCACCAGCGCATCGCCGCTGTGGCGGGCATGGAACGCGGCCAGTTTTTCCGCCCGCAGCGGGGTGTCGAGCCCGCACAGCACCATCAGCGCGCCCTGCCGGTCGGTCATGTTGTCAGCCGCGTCGAACTGCTGCGCGGCCAGCTGGGCGGCCAGGTCCGGCGCTCCCGCCGCCAGCAGGGCCAGTGCCTGGGTCTTGACCTTGCGCGCGCCCTTCGCGGCGGCGTCGAGCCCGTAATCAACCGCGGAGGCACGGGCATGGAGCGCGGTCAGTTCGGCTTCGAGTGCAGTCGCGATTGCCGCCTTCAGTCCTTCGCGCACCGTTCGGATCTTGCCTGGATCGGCCACCGCGACCTGTTCGGCCAGATAGGCCTCACCCGGCAGGATCATCAGCTCGCCGCGCATCAGATCGTCGAGCGCGGGATCGGCGATGACCTTGGCAAACGCGGCGGCTTCCGCGCTGCCCGCCGCGGCCGTCATGTCGGGCATGTCGCAATATGAATTGCTGACCGGGCTTGGACAGCGTTTCGACCGCGTTTGGGGTTGAGCCTCAGCCGCTGACAGCCGGGCTGTCCTGCACATATCGCAGCCCAAAAAAAGGGGCCCCGAAGGGCCCCTCTCATGGTTCGATCCCTGGGTCCTTAGACCCCGAGTAGAGCCGTCGCACCGGCGAGGCTGACACCGAGGACCAGGAGGATGGCCGGGGCCACACGGTCAACAAGGCGTTCGAAGTTGGTCAGGTTCAGGATGGTCATGACACACAGCTTTCAGTTGGGAGGACCTCCAGGGGAGTGGAGGTTTTGTTATTTGAACAATGCTTAGATAGCACCAATCTGAACGCCGTCAAGATGATCTTTACAGCGTTTGGATGAAATTTTAGAAAGGAAGGGCTAGAGTGAGATCAATGACCATCGCAGCCACCGAATCCCGCCCCTACCATCACGGCGATCTCAGCCGCGCCCTCGTCGATGCCGCGCGCCGCATCCTGGAAAAGGACGGTCCGGCGGCCCTGTCCCTGCGCGCGGTGGCGCGCGAGGCGGGTGTCAGCCCGGCGGCGCCCTATCACCACTTCAAGGACAAGGGTGAACTGCTCGAGGCCGTGGCCCATGAGGGCTGGGTCGCCCTGGACAGCTTCCTGATGGCCTCGCGCGCGCTCGCGCAGAACGCCCGGGACCGGATGACCAGCATCGGCGTGGCCTATGTGCAGTTCGCGCGGGACAATCCGGCCCTCTACCGGGTCATGTATGACTGCTCGCGCGACAAGGACGCCCTCCCCGACCAGATGAAGGAGGAAGGGGCTTACTGTCAGGTGCGCAACACCATCGCAGAACAGGCCGAAGGCGGGTTCAGCGACATCGACCTGGAACTGTCGACCATCGCAGCCTGGTGCGCCGGCCATGGCCTGGCCGAGATGATCAGCTTCAAGCAGTTTGCTCCCCTGAAGGACTTGCTTGGCGGCGAAGACGCGTTCCTCCGCGCCGTGTTCGAACATCTGGGTATGTTCGCGAAGTTCGACAAGGGCTGAGCCCCTTGCGCTTTACGACCCGGTTCGCGCCCTCGCCGACGGGGTTCCTGCATCGCGGCCATGCGTTCTCGGCCCTGACAGCCTTTCAGGCCGCCCAGGCGGTCGGTGGCCATGCGCGTGCCGGAGCCGGGCTCGCGCAGGATGAAGCGCTGGCCGGATAGCGCAAGCACCGGATGGTTGAGCACAAGCTGGACCGGGGTAGTGCTTCCAGCAGGCAATGCGCGCTGGCCACCTGCCAGCCTTTGTCCTTGAGAGGTTGGAGTTCCAGGGCGCTTAAGGCACCACTGGCGTGAAAGACCTTCGCCGGGGGCAAAACATCACGCCCCGCGAGCGCGGCCGCGACAGGTGCAATCTGCCCGTCCGGCACCGCCAGCAGCCACAGGTCGGCCGGGCGCATGTCCTGTATCTGGCCGACGGCGCGCCCCGAGCCAATGAAGGCAAGGGCCTGCTCGGCTGAGGCTGTGCTGCGGGTCAGCAGGTCCTGCACCAGGTAGTGGCCGTCCCGGGACAGCAGGTGTCCCAGGGTTTGGCCAACCCGGCCACCACCAATCAGATTGATGGTTTTCAAGCTAGTTTGCCTCAGATCACCTTGGCGATGCTGGCGCAGACGTAGTCGATGTTCTTGCTGTTCAAGGCGGCCACACACATGCGGCCGGTGTCGGTGCCATAAACACC
>CALCQB010000155.1 GCA_937897535.1 uncultured Novosphingobium sp.
TGTCGGAATAGACGCAAGTGGTCGACATCCGGAAGTCCAGCGTGACCAGCAGGTCCAGCTTCCCCTTCGGCGCTTCGTCGTGCCATTTCACATCCTTGGGCTTTTGATGGCCCATTTCGCCCAGGTCCTTGCCCTGTACGCCGTGCGCCGTGCCCAGCAGGTGCTTGAGGAAATACTCGTGCCCCTTGCCGGAGGAACCCAGCAGGTTTGAACGCCAGACGAACATGTTGCGCGGCCAGTTGGCCTCGTCATCCGGGTCCAGGCAGGACAGTTCCAGATCCCCGGCCTTGAGCGCCTGCGAGACGTAGTCCTTCGGCTCCATGCCGCTGGCCTTGGCCGCCTTGCCCACGTCCAGTGGGTTGGTCTTGAGCTGAGGGGCCGATGGCAGCCAGCCCATTCGTTCGGCCCGCACGTTGTAATCGATCAGGCTGGCGTCCCAGTCACCCTTGGGCGCGGTGGGGGAGAGGATTTCGCCCACGCCCAGCGTCTCGTAACGCCACTGGTCGGTGTGGGCGTAAAAGAAGCTGGTGGAGTTCATCTGCCGCGGCGGGCGGCTCCAGTCGAGCCCGAAGGCCAGCGGTAGCCAGCCGGTCTGCGGGCGAAGCTTTTCTTGGCCCACATAGTGCGACCAGCCGCCACCCGACTGGCCGACGCAGCCGCACATCACCAGCAGGTTGATGATCCCGCGGTAATTCATGTCCATGTGGTACCAGTGGTTCAGACCGGCCCCGAGGATCACCATCGACTTGCCATTGGTGGCTTCGGCATTGGCCGCGAATTCGCGCGCGGCGGTAATGATCGCGTCGGCAGGAACCCCGGTGATCCTTTCTGCCCAGGCCGGGGTGTAGGGCGCGGAATCGCTGAATTCGCGGGCTACGAAGTCTCCGCCCAGACCCCGGTCGAGGCCGTAGTTGGCACACAGCAGATCGAACACGGTGGCCACGAAAGTGCGGCCCTCCTTCAGTTCCAGCTGCCGCACCGGCACGCGCTTCGGCAGCACGTCGGGGTGATCGGTGCCCTGGAAGTGGTCATGCTCGCGGTTGCCGAAATAGGGGAAGGCCACCTCGACCACCTCGTCGTGGTCCTTGTCGAGAATCGCGGTCATCCGCAGCTTGACCTCGGCGCCCTTGCCGTCCTTTTCCTCAAGGTTCCACTTGCCCTTGTCGCCCCAGCGGAAACCGGCCGAACCCGTCGGCGCGACCACTTCGTCGCGGGCTTCGTCGATGGCGACGGATTTCCATTCGGGGTGGTTCTTTTCGCCCAGATCGCCCTTGAAGTCGCTGGCGCGCAGCAGGCGTTCGGGCACCAGCCTGCCGTCCTGTTCGATCAGGCGGACCAGCATCGGCATGTCGGAATAGCGGCGGCAATAGTCCTCGAAATAGGGCACCTGCCGGTCAAGGTGGAACTCGCGCAGGATGACGTGGCCCATGGCCATGGCCAGCGCCGCGTCGGTGCCTTGCTTGGGGTTGAGCCACAGATCGGCGAACTTGGTCGCCTCGGCATAGTCAGGGCTGACCACGGCAACCTTGGCCCCGCGATAGCGCGCCTCGGTCATGAAGTGGGCATCGGGGGTGCGAGTTTGCGGGACGTTGCTGCCCCACAGCATCAGGAAGCCGGAATTGTACCAGTCGGCGCTTTCGGGAACGTCGGTCTGCTCGCCCCAGGTCATCGGCGATGCGGGCGGCAGGTCGCAATACCAGTCGTAGAACGACATGCAGGTCCCGCCGAGCAGCGAGAGATAGCGCGAACCCGCCGCATAGCTGACCATCGACATCGCCGGGATCGGAGAGAACCCGATCACCCGGTCCGGGCCCCACTGCTTCGCGGTATAGGCATTGGCCGCCGCGATGATCTCGTTGACCTCGTCCCAGGTCGAGCGGACAAAGCCGCCATGGCCGCGGATCGCGGTATAGCTCTTGCGCTTGGCCGGATCGGCCTGGATCGAGGCCCAGGCCGCGACGGGCGGCATGGCTTTGCGCGCCTCGCGCCACAGCTTGACCAGCCGCTTGCGGATCAGCGGGTATTTCAGCCGATGGGCCGAATAGATGTACCAGCTGTAGCTCGCCCCGCGCGGGCAGCCGCGCGGTTCGTGGTTGGGGAGTTCCGGGCGAGTCCGGGGATAGTCGGTCTGCTGGGTTTCCCAGGTGATGATCCCGCCCTTGACGTAGATCTTCCAGCTGCACGATCCGGTGCAGTTCACCCCGTGGGTGCTGCGCACGATCTTGTCGTGCTGCCAGCGCTTGCGATAGCTATCCTCCCAGTCGCGCGCTTCGGCGGTGGTGACCCCGTGGCCGTCGGAGAATTGCTCCTTCTTATGGCGGAAGAAAGTCAGGCGGTCGAGCAGATGGCTCATGCGGGGGCTCCTTGGGCAATTGGGGCAGTGGGGGCGCGGCCGCGCTCGATATCGTGGAGCAGGCTGCCCTTGCGGGTGTAGGCCCACCATGTCAGCGCCGCGCAGCTGGCGTAGAACAGGATGAAGCCATAGAGCGCCGCCATCGGCGATCCGGTGGACGAGATCGACATCCCGAAGGCGCGCGGGATGAAGAAGGCGCCATAAGCCGCGATCGCCGAAGTGAAGCCGACGATGGCCGCCGATTCCTTCTCCGCCTGGCGGGTGCGCTGGGCGGCGTCGAGCTCAGGCATCAGCCGCGGTACTTCCTGGCGCATGATCGCGGGGATCATCTGGAAGGTGGAGGCGTTGCCCACCCCGGTGACGAAGAACATGAAGATGAAGGCACCAAGGAAGCCGTTGAAGTCCTTGGCCTCAAGGAAGTGGATCACGCCCAGCGCCCCGGCGATCATGCCGATGAACACCCAGAAGGTGACCCGTGCCCCGCCCCAGCGGTCAGCCACCCAGCCAGTCGCCGCGCGGCTGATGGCGCCGACCAGCGGGCCGAGGAACACGTACTTCAGCACATTGACGTCGGGGAACTGGCTCTTGGCGAGCAGCGGCAGGCCGGCGGAAAAGCCGATGAACGAGCCGAACGTGCCGGTGTAGAGCCAGCACATCAGCCAGTTATGCTTACGCTGGAAAATGACCGCCTGTTCGGCAAAGCTGGCCTTGGCATCGGCGATGTCGTGCATCCCGAACCAGGCGAGCAGGGTGCTGGCGATGATGAACGGCACCCAGATGAAGCCGGCGTTCTGCAGCCACAGCTGGCTGCCGTCACTGGCCGCGCGCGCCTCGCCGCCCAGGGCGCCGAACACGCCTGCCGTGATGACCAGCGGCACGGCGAACTGCATCACCGAAACGCCCAGATTGCCCAGCCCGGCATTGAGCGCCAGCGCATTGCCCTTCTGCGCCTTGGGGAAGAAGAACCCGATGTTCGACATCGACGAGGCGAAGTTGCCGCCGCCGAAGCCGCACAGCAGCGCCAGCACCAGGAAGATGAAATAGGGCGTATCCGGGTTCTGCACCGCATAGCCGATCCCGAAGGCCGGGATCAGCAGCGACGCGGTGGACAGCGTGGTCCACAGCCTTCCGCCAAAGATCGGCACCATGAAGCTGTAGAAGATCCGGAAGGTCGCGCCCGACAAGCCGGGCAGGGCGGCCAGCCAGAACAGCTGGTCCGTGGTATAGTCGAAGCCGATGAGGGGAAGCTTGGCGACCACCACGGACCAGACCATCCACACTGCAAAGGCAAGCAGCAGTGCGGGGACCGAGATGTACAGGTTGCGATTGGCAATGCGCTGGCCGGTTTCCTCCCAGAAGGCCGAATCCTCGGGCCGCCAGTCGGTCAGCAGCTTGCCCTTGACCTCATGCTCACGGTGCACTTCAGCATCGTGTATATCGGCCATTTCGGGGAACTGCGGCAGCGAGCGGGTATCGATGCCAGCGGCCTTCTGTTCCATCTGGCGGATTGCGAAATGCATCCAGGCCAGTGCCACTGCGACCAGCGCGAACAGCACCATGAAGCAGCTGGTCCAGATGCCGGTGAGGTCACTGATCGCGCCGAACACGATCGGCAGCACGAAGCCGCCAAGCCCGCCGACCAGTCCAACCAGCCCGCCGACCGAACCGACGTGATCGGGATAATAGACCGGGATGTGTTTGTAGACCGCCGCCTTGCCCAGCGACATGAAGAAGCCGAGCACGAAGACGGTGATGACGAACGGCACCAGGTTCATCGACGTGGAGAACCGGATGTCGCCCTTGATGCCGTGAATGGTATAGTCCGTCGCCGGATAGGACAGCATGAACAGGCACAGCATCGACACGCCGAAGGTGGCGTACATGATCTTGCGCGCACCATAGCGGTCCGACAGGATTCCGCCGTAAGCCCGGAACAACGAGGCCGAAAGGCTGAAGGTCGCAGCCAGCATCCCGGCGACCTTGATGTCCACGCCGTAGACCCCGATCAGGTACTTGGGCAGCCACAGCGCCAGCGCAACGAAAGCCCCGAAGACGAAGAAATAATACAGCGAAAAGCGCCAGACCTGCTCGTTCTTGAGCGGTTCAAGCTGCTCTTTCAGGCCCTTGGGCTTTTCGCCGCTGATCTTGCGCGCGGCCAGTTCGGGATCATCCTTGGCAAACAGGAAGAACAGCACGGCCGTGATCGCCAGCGCCACGGCCCAGATCTGCGCCACCGCTTGCCAGCCCATCGCCACCATGACGAAGGGCGCGGCAAACTTGGTCACCGCCGCCCCGACATTGCCCATGCCAAAGAAGCCCAGCGCGGAGCCCTGCTTTTGCTGCGGGTACCACTTGGAAACATAGGCCACACCAACCGCGAACCCGCCGCCGGCCAGACCCAGCCCCAGCGCCGCCAGCAGCATCAGGATATAGCTGTCCGCCTGGCTAAGCAGCACGGTTGATACCGCCGATGCCAGCATGGTCAGCGGAAAGACGATCCGCCCGCCATACTGGTCGGTCCAGACCCCCAGGAACAGGCGGACCAGCGATCCGGTGAGGATCGGGGTGCCGACCAGCAGGCCGAACTGGGTGTCATTCAACCCCAGCTCCGCCTTGATCTCGATCCCGATGATCGCAAAGATCGTCCAGACCGCGAAGCAGACGGTGAAGGCAAATGTGCTGAGGCCAAGGGCCTTGTTCTGTTGTCCGGTGCTGACTGTTTGCGACAGTGGCATGGCGGCGTGTTCCCTGTTGTGGGTTGAATGCCGGCGAACCTGCCGAACCCTGCGGGGAAGAGCTTGATCAGGATCAAGAAAGGCCGATGCGGCCGGACAATCGTCAAACCGCCTGATCTGTAGCGCCGGATCGCCCAATCCAGATCAAGCCTGCGATTGATGCACATCAAGCGGGGTGCTAGGACGCGTTCACCCCAACAAGGATGCCTGCTGCGTGCGCCCCGGCGAAAGACCCGAAATCGCGAATCTGCCCCTGTTCCGGGAAATGCAGGAGGCCCAACGCGAGCGGATCTTCTCCGGATCGTTCCTGCAGGTCTTTCCGCCGCAGCTAACGCTGTTCGAACTGGGCCAGCATCCCGATTTTCTGCACGTTCTGGTCGATGGGCTGGTCGAACTCTATGCCCACAGCGCGGGGCGCGACACGACCATGCGGATCGTCGAGCCGGTCACCAGTTTCATCCTGGCTGCCGTCGTCACAGATCAGCCCTATCTTATGTCGGCGCGCACATTGGCGCCGTCCCGGATCCTGCTGGTCCCGGCGGCGCTGATCCGTGAACTGGTGAAGGACGATCCGGCGCTGATGCAGGCGACCATGCGCGAACTGGCTCAAGCCTATCGCGACATGGTCCGCGCGCTGACCGACATGAAGCTGCGCCAGTCTGCCGAGCGGCTGGGCAACCTGATCCTGCAACATGAGCGCAGGCAGGGCCGGACCGGCAAGCTTCAACTGAAGGCTGAAAAGCGTCTGCTCGCCTCGCTGCTGGGGATGACCCCGGAAAACCTGTCGCGCGCCTTCGGCGTGCTGAGCGGGCACGGCATTACGGTCAGCGCTGCGCAGATCACGATAACCGATCGCGCCGCGCTCGAAGCCTTCTCCCGCCCGGACCCGGTGCCCGACGACCAGTGCTGATCAGAGCTTCGTCTCGATCTGGAACCACAGCTTGGTGGTATCGGTGGCAAAGCCATCGGCCTCGTAACGGGCCAGCTTCGCGGTCAGGGTGAAGCGCTTGCCCAGTGGATAGCTGGCCAGCGCGTTCCATTCCCGGCCATAGGCGATCCCGCCAGTGGTCGATCCGTACTCGTGCCACACCGCACGGAGCGTCAGGCCGGCCAATGGCCCTTTCCCCGGCACCTTGTAGGCTGCATCGAGGTAGAAATCGCGCAAGCCGCTTGCCGGGGTGGACAAGAACTTGTCAGCCCAGCCGTTGAAGGCATGCAGCGTCGCCAGCGGGGTTTGCAGGCCAACCGTGCCATTGCCCTCCAGCCGCTCGTAACCGACTTTGAACGATGCCGGGCCGATTTTCACCCCCGGCTCAACCAGCCAGTAATCGAGCGCGAAGCGGCGCGGGTTGGCCCCGTGATCGTGCTGGCGAGCATATTCGACCGCGTAGAGGAACGTCCCCTCTCCTCCGACCGGCAGCTCGCCAGCCATCCGCACGCCCACAGTGCGGCTGCTGCTGGATGGTTGGGAAGGTACCTCCAGCCAGTAGCCATAGGCCGAGAGCGTGCCGACGTCCTTGATGGCATAGGCCGCACGGACCCCGTGAATGTCCGTGTCGCGCCAGATGCCCTGCGGCGAATCCGGGCCGAACACCCGGTTGACCCGCCAGGCGTAGAAATAGTCGATCGACAAGTCCTTGACTGGCTTCACGGTGAGGCGCGCCGCGTCAAGGGTCTGATCATTCTGTCGCCAGTTCACCGAACCAACCCAGCGCTGATTTTCGAGATTGATCGCCTGCCTGCCCCCAGTCAGTTCCACTTGGGCGGATGGTTTCCAGCGCAGATAGGCTTGATTGAGCAGCACATCGGAGGGATCAGTAACGACCGGATAAGCGGTCTTGCCGTTGACGGTATCATTGTAATTCGTCCCACCGATCGGCACGATTGCCTCGCCTTCGACCACGGCGCTGGCCTGCTGCTGGCCATCCTGTGCCGCTCGGGCGCCACCCTGCTGGTGCTGGCCGGCCTGGTGGCGTGGCAGCGCGAAAGCCTGCGCCTGCCGCCCGGCACCGCGCGCTGGCAGCT
>CALCQB010000156.1 GCA_937897535.1 uncultured Novosphingobium sp.
GACCAATGAGGCCAGGCCATAGAGCGCCGCCGTGCCCAGTGCGCCGCGCTGCGCGAGGCCGACCAGCTCGAGGCTGAACGCCGAAAAGGTGGTGAACCCGCCGAGCACGCCGACGCCGACCAGCAGCCGGGCTTCTTCTCCGCCTTGTCCTTGACGGGCGAGAACCCCGGCGAGCAGGCCCATGGCAAAGCTGCCGACCAGGTTGACGGTGAGCGTTGCCCACGGGAACGCTCCGGCCGCGACCGGGCCGATCCCGCGCAGCCAGGCCAGCCCGACGAGATAGCGCAGCCACGCCCCCATCGCTCCGCCGAGCGCGACAAGCACCGAGTGCAGCAGGAAGGTGGAGGCAGGCATGCGGCCTCATAAAGGGCGAACCCTCGGCCAGACAAGCGAAGATGGCCGGACGGACCGTATTCTTGCGCTGACAGCCCCGTGTTAACCAGTAAAATCAAGCAATAGTGACATTTTCATCGCAGTGTCAGAATATTTCGTTTAGGACGATTGCAGTGTCGCGAAAAAGCACGTTAGTTGCTTCCCATAGATCATTTTTCAGGGGATTTCGCGATCATGTCGGATCAACACACCACCCGTTCGTTCTCCAGCCGCACCGCCACTTTCGGCGTCAGCTTTGCCGCCCTGGCGGTCGCTTTGGCCGCATCCCCGGCCCTGGCCGAGTCGTCGGCTGCGCCCGATGCTGGCGAACTGCTTGGCGCTGCCGGCCTGCAAATCTCGATCGAGCGTTCGGCGCAGGTCGACAATCCATATTGGGTCCCGACCGCGAATGATGGCCCACAGGCGTTCGGCAACGACGTGCCGGTGGTCTCGCCGGTTCCGGAAATCGTGATTGCCGCGCCCGGCACGCCGACCACCGCGCGCGATCCGGTCAACGTCACCGGCGTCGGCCAGATGATCGTCGACCAGCAGAACGGGTTCATCGGGTTGTGCACCGGCACGCTGGTCAACCCGCGGATGGTGCTGTTCGCCGCGCACTGCGTCAACTCGCGGACCGAAGGGGCTTATGGCCAGAATTCGGGCGGCCAACCGATCGGGTTCGGGTTCGGCAGCAACAACAATGTCGGCGGGGCCAGTGCCTTTGGCGGCTGGCTCAATGGCATTGCGGGAGGCGCCCGCTATGAAACCAACACCGGCCGGTTCATGTATGACGTCAACTACGTCAGCTACAATCCGCTGTCGCTCGAACCCGATGCGGCGACCTTCCTTTATGCCGACATCGCGACGGCCACGCTCGATACCCCGGCTGCCAACGTGCCGACCTGGGCACTGCTGTTCTCGCAGCTGCCGGCCGTGCCGATCACCGCCAACGGGACCGGCTATCACGTCACGATCGACGGTTACGGCAATAACGGCACCGGGATCACCGGATCGACCGGCGGGATCGATTTCCGCCGCCGGATCGCCGAAAACACGCTGGGCGCGCTGGCCAGCCTCGACGAGTTCGAGAACTTCCTGTTCGGCACCGCGTCGACCACCAACCCGCAGAACCTCTACTGGATCGATTTCGACGATCCGCGCCGCGGCACCGTGCAGGCCTCGGCGTTCGATTTCAACGCCTGGCGCGACAATGCCCAGCCGAACGAAGGCATCACCGCCAGCGGCGATTCGGGCGGCCCGCTGATCCTTGACCGGACTTTTGCCCGCTCGGTCGTGATCGGCGTGCTGTCGGGCGGTTACACCCGCTTCTTCACCGGCCAGCCGGCCAACGGCTATGGCACCGCCGCGTTCTATCAGCCGCTCTACCTCTATTGGGACTGGATCGCGGCGAACAATCCCTATCACTATGTCGGCTCGATCGCCGGCAATGCCAACTGGACCGATCCGACCCACTGGGTGACGAACCTCGATCCGGCCTACCAGGTGATCGTCAACGGCCAGCTGGTCAACGGCATCCCGACCAACCCGGGCACCGGCAACACCGATACCCCCGGCTTCGGCCAGGCCTGCTTCCAGTCGGGCGGGGTCAGCGATTGCCTCGATATCGCGAGCGGGACCGAAACCATTGTCGCCGCCCCGATCGGCACGGTCGGCAATGGCGCTGCCTCGGTCGGGCTGGCCGATGCCGGGCTCGGCTCGGATGGCTCGGGGCTGACCACCTCGGCAACCGGACGCCCGAGCGGCGGCGAACTGACCGCGCAGGACGGCGTGGTTGCCGCACTGCCGGCCGCCACCCTGGTCAACGGCCTGCCCGGCGCGACCAACTTCGTGCCCAACAACTATGACGGTGACCGGGTCGCCCGGGTGATGCCGCGCTACTTCGACGTGACCCTGGGCGCGAGCGGCACCACCACGCTCAACTCGACCGTGGTGATCGATCGCTTCACCATCTCGAACGGCGCCGCGATGCTGGATATCCAGTCGACCGGTTCGCTGACCAGCCTGATCAGCATCACCCAGGGCACCGGGACGATGCAGGTCAACGGCACGCTGACCTCGCCGGGCGACTACTTCATGCTGACCGGCGGGCTCAACGGGACCGGGGTGATCACCACGCCGTTCTTCACCAGCACGGCCGGCACGATCTCGCCGGGAACCACCGGCAGTGCCGGGACGATCGGTACGCTGACCTTCCGCGGCAACACGATCTTTGCCTCGGGCACCAGCTATATGGTCGACCTTGGCAACAACGGCCTGTCGGATTTGATCGCGGTCCAGTCGACCAATGCGACCAACGGGATCGCCAATGTCGGCGGGCGGCTCAACTTCTCGGTCGTCAATGGCGCAATGCCGCTGGCCGGAAACACCTACACGATCCTGACCGCGCAGAATTCGGTAACTGGCGCATTCACCGCGCCGACCGCGATCAGCGCGATCCTGACCCCGGTGCTGACCTATCAAAGCAACGCGGTGATCGTGCGGCTGACCGCAGGAAGCTACATCAATGTGGTCGATCCGACCTCGCTGGTGCAGGTGAACTATGCCAAGCTGCTCGACGTCAACCGCGCGGCCAATTCGGGCCTGCTGGCCGGGCTTTATGGACCGCTTGACCTGCAGAGCGTCGCCGGGGTGCGGGCCTTCTTCGAAAGCGCCGCGCCGCGCACCGAAACGCTGCGCACCGCCACCAGCCTCGCCGCGACCGGAACCACCGACCGGTTCTTCCGCCAGCGGATTCACTCGCTCGAGCCGGGCGAGGCCAGCGGCCAGCTGGCGATCAGCGGCAATCCGCTGCCGCTGGCTCAGACCGGCAGTTATGTCCGCACCACCGCTCCGCTTACGGCCGGGCTCGGCTTTGTCGAGGATGGCCAGGCCGGGATGAAACTGGCTGACGATACCAGCGGCTACCTGGTCGGCGGCTACCTCAACGGCAACTCGGCGCCGATGCCGGCTGCCGCCTCGTCGGGCCGCGACAAGTTCGACGGCTGGTTCGTCGCGCTCGGCTTTGAAAAGGCGGTTTCGAACAACGCCACGGTCGGGTTTGGCCTCAGCTATGCCGATGTCAATGGTACCACCGGCGGCGCGCCGCAGGAGGCCGGCAGCCGGCTGATCCAGGGCACGATCTATGGCGCGGTGGCCAGCGACAAGGGCCTGCGCGCCGATGTCCGGATGAGCGCCGGCCTGCTCACCACAGACAGCAGCCGCACCGTCACCCTGGCCGCGACCCCCTATACCCTCGCGCTCAAGGACGATTCGATGTCGTTCTCGGTCGAAGGCGGGTTGGGCTTCGATCTGGCCAAGGGCGGCAACTTCGCGATCGTTCCGCGCGCCTCGCTGCGCTATGAAACGATTACCTTTGACTGGACCCGCGAAACCGGTGGTCCGATGGCGCTGACGATCGACCGCGACCAGTACAAGGCGCTCGAAGGCCGCGCCGGGGTCAGCGTCAGCGGCAAGCAGGGCATGAAGATCCGGCCCTACTTCGAGGCCAACTACGTCCACGAATTCCTCGATCAGGTGACCAGCTTCGGGGCCGCTTTCGTCGGAACCAACTCGATCGTACCGTTCGCGCTGGCCGGGACCGACAACGATTGGGGCGAAATCAGCGGCGGGCTGTCGATCAGTCTGGGCGCGCGGGCCGAGTTCGCGGTCGAAGCGGACAGCACGATCTTCCGCGATGACCTGCGCAACCAGAGCTACCGCGGACGGATCACGATCCACTTCTGAGGCCAGAAGCCACGATCAAGGGGCGGGGTGCGGCAACGCATCCCGCCTTTTTTCGTTGGGGGCAACGTCGTCAGGCGTTGCGGGGGCGTCCCGCCGCGCAGACCAGCGCGGCGATCAGGCTGCCCAGCACCAGCTGCCAGGGAAAGGCCACGCCCTTAAGCGCCAGCGGCAGGGCCAAGCTGTCGATCACGAAGGGCTGGAACGCCAGCACGGTCAGAAACCCGGCCACGAACGCCGCGATCACGCTGGCCGAATTGCCGCAGCGGGTGAACAGCGCGACGCCGTAAACCCCGATCAGCCCGGAATAGGCGAAGGCCATCACCCCCAACACAAAATCGAGCAGCGCGGAGTCGGCGTAGCGCTGCCAATAGTATGACAGGATCGCCATGCCGAACAACGCAAGGCCCAGCACCACGCTGGCGATCCGGCCCATCCGCACGAAATGCGCCTCGCTTCTGGTCCCCGCGAACGGCCGGTAGAGGTCATTGACCAGTACCGCCGACATCGAGATCAGCCCCGAATTGATCGCCGCCGCCGCGATCACCCCCACGGTCACCAGCCCGCGCAGCCCGGGCGGGATTTCGGTCAGGATGTAGTGCATGAACACGGTGACCTTCTCGCCCCGGTAGCTGCCCGCCGCCGCGCCCTGGTAATGCAGGTACAGCAGCGAGCCGATCAGGAGGAACAGCAGGATCACCGGCAGGCTCATCCAGACCGAAGCGTAGAGCGAGCGCGCGCCCTTCTTCGCGTCCTCGCAGGCCAGCAGCCGCTGGGTGATGTCCTGATCGAGCCCCGAACTGGCCAGGTTGAGCAGCATAACCCCGCTGAGCACCGCAAACAGCCCCCACGGCGCGGACAGGTCGAGCGTCGGGTTGACCAGCGTCAGCTTGTCGCCGGCGCGCAGGGTATCGATTGCCTGCACCAAAGTGAGGTCGAGCCCGCTCCACAAGTGCCAGGCGACCAGCAGCGCCGCGCCGACATAGAGCACGACCTGGACCAGATCGCTCCAGATCACCGATTCAAGTCCGCCCATGAAGGTGAAGACCAGCCCGAACACCAGCAGCCCGAAGGCGGCCAGTGCGATGTGCTGGGGCGTCACGTCAAGGAACAGGATCATCGAGACCGCAATCGCCGCGAGATAGAGCCGCGCCCCGCTGGCGAAGATCCGCCCGACCAGATACATCGCCGCCGCCGCGCGCCGGGCGGTGGCATCGTAGCGCGCCTCGAGCAGTTCATAGACCGTGGTGACCTTCAGCGCGTAGAACCGCGGGATCAGGACATGGGCGACGATCCAGGCCGCGATCAGCGCCGCCAGCACCCCGCCAAGGTAGGTGTAGTTTCCCCGGAACGAATTGTCCGGCACCCCCAGGAAAGTCGCGGCCGATTGCACCGTCGACAGCACCGAAACCGCGACCAGCCAGGTCGGGGCATGATGCCCGGCGAGGAAATAGTCCTCGCTGCGCATCCCCCGCCGGGTGGTCAGCCAGCCGGCCGTGGCCAGCAGCAGCACATAGCCGCCCAGCACCGCCCAATCGATCGTGGTGAAACTGGTGTGCACCTGCGCCCCCTCTGGCCGGGCACTCACCACAGTTCGGTCCGGGAGGCAATCGGCGGCGGCAGCGGCAATCATCGACGTTCGGGATTGCGGTTGCGCGGCGTTTGGGCCAACTGTGCCGGGCCGATCTGGCCCGGTCTGGTCCGATCCGGCGGCAGGTTGCCGGGAAAGTATGGCCCCCGTCCGGGTTTCCCGGCTTGCATGGTACGCGCGACTCTGCTAGCCGCCCGCCGGTTCGAGCCGTTCCTG
The DNA here is from genome assembly GCA_937897535.1 of uncultured Novosphingobium sp. Classification (GTDB taxonomy): domain Bacteria; phylum Pseudomonadota; class Alphaproteobacteria; order Sphingomonadales; family Sphingomonadaceae; genus Novosphingobium. The sequence continues at coordinate 5,921 of CALCQB010000156.1, forward strand.
CAAGGGATTCGGCGCACTTTCGTTTTGATTCGTTTGTTGGATTTCAAAAGACAATCCCCCGCACTGGACAGCCGCGGGGTTCTGGTCTTTTCCATGTGAGGTGGCTTAGTTTATGCAAATCATGGTTCGCGATAACAATGTGGAGCAGGCCCTGCGCGCGCTCAAGAAGAAGCTGCAGCGTGAAGGCGTCTATCGCGAAATGAAGCTGCGCCGCCATTACGAGAAGCCGTCGGAAAAGCGCGCCCGCGAAAAGGCCGCTGCCGTGCGCCGCGCCCGCAAGATGGAGCGCAAGCGTCTGGAACGCGACGGCGGTCGTTAAGCCACGCGGCTTTTGCCAAACGAAAAGGGGCGTCGGTTCATCCGGCGCCCTTTTCGTTTGCGCTTGGCGCGCGGCAAATGTTGCGGCATAGGCGCGCCCAACATCATGTAGATCAAAACAGAGGTCATCCCATGTCGAATTCCACAGTTCCGATTGCTCCGATTGCCAAGGGCTCGATGCTGAAGCTGTGGGGCGGCGTTGCCGTCGTACTGGCGGTCGCAGGTGGCCTTGCCTGGACGGGCACCGCCAAGGCTGTCGGCCAGAGTTGCTCTGCCTCTGAAATGCTGCCTGCAGGCGGCGGTGTTAAGGCGCATGAAGTGACGAGCACCGGTCTGCACTTTCAGGTCCGCAAGGCCGGCACAGGCGCCAGCCCGACCGATGCCGATGTCACGCTCATCAATTATAAGGGCACGCTGAAGGACGGCACGGAATTTGACGCGAACCAGCAGACTCCGCTGGAAGTCTCCAAGGTTGTTCCTGGCTTTTCGGAAGCGCTGAAGAAGATGCAGCGTGGCGGCAGCTACCGCATCTGCATTCCGCCCGCACTCGGTTACGGCGCGCAGGCGGCCGGCCCGGCGAGGGGGCTCATTGCGCTCATCTGCCGCCCGATAGAAGACGGCGCGGGGCCCGTCGAGGCCGTTACGAGCGGCGTGTGCGGCGCATCGTCCATCCCGTCCCCGTCCGCTGCCGCGGACCCCGTCGTCGTCGTGGCCCGGGGCCACGTGGTCGGCCGCCGCCGTGACGGTGGGGTGGGCGTCGGCCAGTTTTTGTCGCAGGGCCAGGGCCTTCCGGAACGTCCCTTCCGCCTCCTGTGGCCGGCTGGTGGCAGAGTACAAGATGGCCAGGCTGTGGTGGC
>CALCQB010000157.1 GCA_937897535.1 uncultured Novosphingobium sp.
TGATCAACCGCGCGCAGCAGGCCGTGGTCGGTCTCGAAGGAGGTGATCAACTGATCCACCTCGAGGATGTTTTCCGGCGGGGTGCTCATGGTGGGTCGGCAGGTGCGGGCTCGGTGTTTTTCAATCGATAATCTTCGACGACCTTGTTGGATTCCGGGAAAACCTTGCCCGTGCGGCGGGCGGCCTGGGTCTCGGATTTGATGTCGTTATCGATCCAGTAAACGAAGACGTCATGCGGATCATAAACGACCGGCGGGCAGAAATGCGTGGTCGGGCAATCGGGCCATCTGACCCAGCGCCACGAGCCGATGCGGACGAAATCCACCGAGTATCCGGGAACGAAGATGGCCTCGTCATGCATGATGCGCTGGAGTTTCCATGCGGCGTCCTTGAGCTCCTGGGCGGTGCTGGCGGTGCGGACCTTTTCGCTCAGCACATCGGTGTCGGGGCGACCCCAGACGAAGGTGTTGTTCGTCTGCGGCTTGGGATTCCCCTTCTCGTCGAAGGCGTTGGAGGAGTGGAGAAACTGATGGAAATCCGGAACCGGCGGAGTGATCAACCAGCTGCCGAGGGCCATTTCGTGCTGCTTCTGCATTTCCTTTTTGTAGGCGACGGTGGCTTCCTGTCCGTCCAAGCGCAGTTCGAAGCCGCAGGATTTCGCCTCTTCCCGCAGGATGGCGAAGAGCCGGTCAAAGATCGGCATGGCGGGGTAGGTGACGGAAACGGACAGGCGCGTGCCGTCCGGTTTTGTCAGAATGCCGTCGCGTCCTTCCTGGGTATAGCCCGCCTCGCGGAATGCGGCGCGGGCGGAATCGATGGAAAACGGGCGGGCGGTGATCGATGGATCACTGAAGGTGACGAAACCCGCGTTGAAGGCGTTGAGCCGCTGATAGTCGCCGCGGAACATCACGTCGATGACCTTCTGCCAGTTCATCGCATGCTGGATGCCGATGCGCACGTTCCGGTCGTTGAGCGGTGCCTTGCTGACGTTGAGATAGAGGCCGCGCGGGACTTTCGGGTATTGGTTATAGAAGGTGACGCGGTCGATGTAGCCTTTGTAAACCGGCTCGATCTCGGATTTTTCATACCACAGTTCCGGGCGTGTCAGGAGCGCGGTATCGAGCTCGCCCGCGCGGAAGAGTTCGAAGGCCTTCGACTCGTCGCGCACCACGGTGTGGACGATCTTGTCCGGGTTGAAACGGTATTTGTAGTATTTCCGGTCCTTCGCCCACCAGTTCTTCACGCGGGTCTGGGTGATGGAAACGCCCTTGTTGATGTCCTGTGGCCGGACCTCGTAGGCACCGGTGGTGGGCGGGAATTTCCATTGATAGCGCTCCTTGAAATCCGGGCCGTATTCCGAATAGAAGTGGGCGGGGTCCGGCGTGAGCGTGCCCGCGATGGCGGCGGAGTAGATTTTCGCTTCGGGCAGGGAGACTGAGATCGTTAGGTCGTCATACATCGCGACCTGTGCGATGTTTTCCCTGTAATATTGCTTTGAGTAAGGATTGACGATGTTGTCCGAAACCCTGAGGTAGACGGATACGAGGAAATCGCGCGCGGTCACGGGAACGCCATCCGAGTAACGGGCCTCGGGATCGATGTGGAAATAGATCGTGCGGCCGTCTTCGGAAGTCGCCCATTCCTTGGCGAGCCCGGGAATCATTTCCATCGTCTGCGGGTGAAGTCCGACCAATGGCAGATCGATATTGTCATAGATATCGCCACGGAACGAGTTGTTCGCATTCTCTCCAAAGGGACGGATCGTCGGCGGGAACGTCTCGATGTATTTGCGGAAAACGCCGCCCTTTTTCGCCGCGGGATCGCCGATCTCCGGCTGGTCCATGCCGTTTTCCCAAACGAGGTTCTGCGGGATATCGGAGATTTTCCCGAGCTTGAGAAACCCGCCGAGCCCGAGACGGAATTTCCATTTCTCCTGCTCCAGGCGCAAGGTGTCCGCATGCAGTTGAAGCGCTGTTTTGGAAGCATCGTCGGCGGTTGCCAGCTCCGTGGCGACGCGCGCCACTTCCTTCTCCGTCGCAGCCTGCTGGGTTTCCAGCCACTGGCTGATGTAGCGGTTATAAACCGGGACGAAAGATTCGAAGTCCAGCTTGCGCGAAATTTCCGTGTTCTCGTGACGGCAGCCGCTTGCGACCAGCGCGATGGCGGCCAGTTCGATCTTGGCGAGCTTGTCCGAATTGGCTTTGGCCTGCGCCAGCTTGGTCAATTCGTCGCTCCTCAAGTCGGCCTGGCGCAACTGGTCCATCAGCGCCATCTTGTGACTGCTGTCCGCCCGCGGCACCTTGCCGTCCGGCGTCAGCAAGTCCCAATAAACGCCTTCGTAGTTGACCGGCCGCGCCTTCTTGCCTTCCCGAATGGCCAGGATGTCGTGATAGCTTTGTTTGTAGACCGGGTTGCCAGTGAGCACATAAGTCCGCACCATGCGCGTGAGGTCGTCAGAAGACTGACGCAATTCATCGGCCAACAGACGGGTCAGAAAGCGCCTCTCGTTGGCATGGTCAATCTGTTTTTCCGCATAGACGTAGAGGGAAAAGACAGCAATCAGCGCCAGTGTCATTCCTGCAGCCATGCGCAAGCTCCGCGCAAAAGGCGACATTGCCGTGTAAGACATCATGAAATGGAGGCACTCAAAGTGATCACCAAAACATTATGCATGGCCCTGCCTGGGGGAACAATCCGGGGCAATACGCCTACGGTTGCCGCCGAATGAGCCATTGACGCCACAAGGGCCAAAGCAGATTCAGAGCCAGCCCGCCCATCACCAGCGCGGCGGCGTCGGTGATCTTGGGCGTATCCCACACCACGATCGGATTGTTGCCGCCCATTTCGAGTGCGACGATCTTGTCTGGACGAGTCGACAGCTTGCGGTTGATCGCGATCCCGGTGTGGGCCGATCCGGTGAACAGCACCCCGTCGATCCCGTCGTGCCCGACCAGCGCCTGGCCCTCGTCGGGACCGCCGATCAGCAGCTGGACCACGCCGGCTGATATGCCCGCGCGGTGAAAGCATTGGACCAGCAGTTCGGCGGTCGCCGGGGTCTTTTCGCTTGGCTTGAACACGATCGCGTTGCCCGCGATCAGCGCCGGGACAATGTGGCCGTTGGGCAAGTGCGCCGGGAAGTTGTAGGGGCCGAGCACGGCCATCACCCCGTGCGGCTTGTGGCGGACCGAGGCAGTGCCCTGCAGCGCATTGTCGAGCTTGCGCTGCGAGGTGCGATCGGCATAGGCGCGGATCGAAATCTCGACCTTGTTGATCACGCTTTCCACTTCGGTCCGCGCTTCCCACAGCGGCTTGCCGGTTTCGCGGGCGATCAGGGTGCTGAGCTTGTCGTTTTCCTTGCGCACTTCGTTGGCGAAGCGGCGCAGCAGTTCCATCCGGTTCGACAGCGATTGCGCGGCCCAGGCCGGCCAGGCGCGGCGGGCGCGGCCGACGATGTCATCGACATTGCCGTGCTTGCCGCGCCACAGTTCTGCCCCGGTGGCCGGCTCGAATGAGATCAGTTCAGGCGTGCTCAATGCAGTTCTCGTCCCGATCGCTTGGTGGCACCACAGGCTTGTGAGTGCCCTTAGCCGTTGGGCTGATACATGGAAAGTCTTGCGTATCAATATAACCGCAATGTCTAATTTTATATAGGTATGCCCATGGTGCGGGAAACGCGTTGCGGCTTGCGCGGCGGCGCTGGGCGGGTGATAAGATCGCCCGATCATGACATTGCAACCCGCCCCTGCCATCGACCCCGCCCAGACCGAGCGCGGCTACGCCGACCGCTTCTGGACCAGCCGCGACGGTCTGAAGCTCCATTTCCGCGACTATCCGGGCCGGGCCGATCGGCCGGCGGTTTTGTGCTTGCCGGGTCTGACCCGCAATGCCCGCGATTTTGCCCATGTGGCAGAGCGGCTGGCGGGCGATTGGCGGGTGCTGTGCCCCGATCTGCGCGGCCGCGGCGACAGCGCCTATGCCAAGGATTCGGCGACCTACAACCCGCTGCAGTACGCCGATGACATTGGCTTGCTGCTCGAGCAAAAGGGGATCGCGCGCTGCGTGGCGCTGGGAACCTCGCTTGGCGGGCTGATCACGATGATCATGGCGATGACCGGTCCGGACCGGTTCGCCGGGGTGCTGCTCAACGATGTCGGGCCGGAACTTTCGGTCGAAGGTCTCGAGCGGATCCGCGGCTATGTCGGCCAGGGGCGCAGCTTCCCGACCTGGATGCACGCGGCCCGCTCGCTCGAAGAGGCGCAGGGGCCGGTCTTTCCCGACTATGACATCGCCGACTGGCTGGCCGTCGCCAAGCGCTGCATGGTGGTCGGCGGCAACGGGCGGATCGTGTTCGATTACGACATGAAGATCGCTGAACCGTTCAACCAGCCGGGCGGAGAGGCCGGGGTCGATCTGTGGCCGGCCTTCGCCGCGCTCGATGGCCGTCCGGTGCTGCTGCTACGCGGCGCATTATCGGACATTCTCAGCGCGGAAAATCACCGGAAGATGGCTGGCAAGCTGGGCGATTGCGAAGCGGTGACTGTCCCGCGGGTCGGCCACGCGCCGATGCTCGACGAGCCGGAGGCAATTGCGGCAATCGATCGGCTGTTGGCCCGGGTTTCCTGACGGCGTTGCAGGTCCTTCATCTTCATTCCAGTTTCAACTCCGGCGGCAAGGAATTGCGCGCGGCGAAGCTGATGGCTGCGTTCGGGCCGCAGATCGAGCACACGATCGTCTCGGGCGTGCCCGGTGCGCTGGGCGCGGCGGCGGCAATCGATCCGGCGATCCCGGTGGCCTATCCGCCAGACTTCCCGCCGCTGACCGGTCGGCTCTCGCTGGCCCGCTTCCGCGCGATTGCCGAGGCGATGCGCGGGTTCGATCTGGTGCTGACCTACAACTGGGGCGCGCTGGACGCGGTGATGGCGCATCGGCTGTTCGCGCGCCGCCTCGGCCTGCCACCGCTGGTTCACCACGAGGACGGTTTCAACCACGACGAGGCTGGGGGTTTGAAGCTCAGCCGCAACCTGTTCCGGCGGCTAGCGCTGCCAACGGCGGCGGCACTGGTGGTGCCATCGCAGGTGCTGGAGCGGATCGCGCTGGAAACGTGGCGGCAACCGCGCAGCCGGGTTCGGCGGGTCGCCAACGGCATCCCGCTGGCGGACTTTGCCCGCATTCCCCGCCCCGATGCCGTGCCGGGGCTGGTCAAGCAGCCGGGCGAGCACTGGGTCGGCACGTTGGCGGGGCTGCGCACGGTCAAGAACCTGCCGATGCTGGTCAGTGCCTGCCGCAATCTGCCCCCGGACTGGAAGCTGGTGATCGTCGGCGAGGGTCCGCACCGCGCCGTGATCGCGGCGCGGGCCACCGCATTGGGGATGCAGGACCGGGTGTTCCTGCCCGGCCACGCCCCGTTCCTCGGTGCGCTCACCGAGTGCCACACCCGCATCTCGCTCGCCGAGGGTGAGGTGCTCGACGTCGCCGTCCACGGCGGCTTCGTGCAGGTCAGCGGCAACAGGGTGAGCCAGCGGCGCGGCT
>CALCQB010000158.1 GCA_937897535.1 uncultured Novosphingobium sp.
AGGTCGTGGATCAGCTGGGCCAGATCCTCGATCGAATAGATGTCATGGTGCGGCGGCGGGCTGATCAGCCCGACCCCCGGGGTCGAATGGCGGGTCGCGCCGATGGTCTTGTCGACCTTGTCACCGGGCAACTGGCCGCCTTCACCGGGCTTGGCGCCCTGGGCCATCTTGATCTGGACGTCATCGGCGTTGACCAGGTATTCGGTGGTGACCCCGAACCGGCCCGAAGCGACCTGCTTGATCGCGCTGCGCATCGAATCGCCATTGTCGAGCGACTTGAACCGCTTGGGATCCTCGCCGCCTTCGCCGGTGTTGGACTTGCCCCCGATCCGGTTCATCGCCAGCGCCAGCGTGGTGTGCGCTTCCCAGCTGATCGAGCCATAGCTCATCGCCCCGGTGGCGAACCGCTTGACGATCTCGCTGGCCGGTTCGACTTCGGAAATGTCGATTGGCTTGTCGGCCAGACGGAAGTCCATCAACCCGCGGATGGTCAGCATCCGGGTCGACTGGTCGTTGATCGACTGCGCAAAGGCGCGGTACTTTTCAGGCACGTTGCCGCGCACCGCATGCTGAAGCGAGGCGATGTTCTCGGCAGTCCAGGCGTGTTCCTCGCCGCGCAGGCGAAGCCCGTACATCCCGCCGACATCGAGCATCTTGCGATAGATCGGGTTGTCGCCATAGGCGCTCTGGTGGCGGCGGACGGTTTCCTCTGCCACTTGCGCCAGCCCAATCCCCTCAATCGTGGTGGCGGTGCCGGTGAAATAGGCGTCAACCAGCGCCGAAGACAGCCCGACCGCGTCGAAGATCTGCGCGCCGCAGTACGACTGGTAGGTGCTGATGCCCATCTTGGACATCACCTTGAGCACGCCCTTGCCGATCGCCTTGATGTAGTTCTTCTTCACCGCCTTGGCATCAAGCGGCAGGTCCTTGCGGATCCGGATTTCCTCGAGCGTCTCGAACGCCACGTAAGGATTGATCGCCTCTGCGCCGTAGCCCGCGAGCGCGCAGAAGTGGTGGACTTCGCGCGCTTCGCCGGTTTCGACCACCAGCCCGGTCTGCATCCTGAGGCCCTGGCGGACCAGGTGATGGTGGACCGCCGCAGTTGCCAGCAGGGCCGGCATCGGGATCCGGTCAGGACCCTGAGCGCGGTCGGACAGGATCAGGATGTTCTTGTCCTGCAGCACCGCTTCGGTCGCCGCCCAGCACATTTCCTTGATCGCCATTTCAAGGCCATCGGCCCCGCTCGCGGCATCCCAGGTGGTGTCGATCGTCTCGGTCCGGAACGCGCCGTCGAGCGCAGCTTCGACCGAGCGGATCTTGGCGACCTCGTCGTTGGTCAGGATCGGCTGCTCGACCTCGAGCCGCTTGTGGGTCCCGGCTTCCATCCCCAGCAGGTTGGGGCGCGGGCCGATCATGCTGACCAGGCTCATCACCAGTTCCTCGCGGATCGGGTCGATCGGCGGGTTGGTGACCTGGGCGAAGTTCTGCTTGAAATAGTCGTAGAGCAGCCGGCTCTTGTTCGACAGCACCGCGATCGGGGTGTCAGTGCCCATCGAACCCAGCGGATCGTCGCCGTTCGCGCCCATCGGCTCGAGGAACCGCGAGATATCTTCCTGGGTATAGCCGAAGGCCTGCTGGCGATCGAGCAGGGTGGTGGTCTCAACCGGCAGCTGGGCAACCTCAGGATCGACCAGGTCGAGGTCCTTGAGCTTGTATTGTGCCGCTTCGAGCCAGTCCTCGTAAGGCTGCTCGGCGGCGAGTTGGGTCTTGAGCTCCTCGTCCTCGATGATCCGGCCCTGTTCGAAGTCGATCAGCAGCATCCGGCCCGGTTGCAAGCGCCACTTGCGGACGATGTTGTCTTCCTTGATCGGCAGCACGCCGCTTTCCGATGCCATAACCACCAGATCGTCGTCGGTGACCAGGAAGCGGGCCGGGCGCAGGCCGTTGCGATCAAGCGTCGCCCCGATCTGGCGGCCGTCGGTAAAGGCGACCGCGGCGGGGCCGTCCCACGGCTCCATCAGCGCGGCGTGGTATTCGTAGAACGCGCGGCGTTCGGCGCTCATCAACGGGTTGCCGGCCCAGGCCTCGGGGATCAGCATCATCACCGCGTGCGCGAGCGAATAGCCCCCGGCCAGCAGCAGCTCGAGTGCGTTGTCGAGGCAGGCGGTGTCCGACTGGCCGTGCGGGATCAGCGGCCACATCTTGTCGAGATCGGCGCCGAGCAGCTCGCTTTCCATGGTGCGGCGGCGGGCGTTCATCCAGTTGACGTTGCCGCGCACCGTGTTGATCTCGCCGTTGTGGGCGATGAAGCGATAGGGGTGGGCCAGCTTCCAGCTCGGGAAGGTGTTGGTGCTGAACCGCTGGTGGACCAGGCCCAGCGCCGAGACGCATTCGGGATCGCGCAGGTCGTCATAGAAACTGCCGACCTGGGTCGCCAACAGCAGCCCCTTGTAGACCACGGTCCGGCTGGAGAAGCTCGGCATGTAAAGCTCGGTCAGGCCGGGCAGGCCGTGCTTTTCGGCCAGCGCCGCCAGCGGGTTCTGGGTCTGCTTGCGGATCGCCAGCAGCTTGCGCTCGAACGCATCCTGATCGGCGCAGTTTTCGCCGCGTTCGATGAAGCACTGGCGGATCACCGGCATCTCGGCCTTGACCGT
>CALCQB010000159.1 GCA_937897535.1 uncultured Novosphingobium sp.
GCAAGGGCCTCAAGGAAATCGCCAAGGCGCTCAACCGCAGCGAGGAATCGACCAAAGACCGCGCCAAGGAGGACGGGATCGGGATCGCGAAGCTGCGTTAGCTGATTTTCTGGAAGGTCAGCATCCTGCCAAGTTCGATGGTGGAGCCCTGGTGAAATCCGGCGCTCTCCTGCCATTCCTCGGGATTGCGGAAGGTGCCGAACAGGATATCGAACAGCGGAATGTCGCCATAGTTGAAGGCGTGGACCCCGCGTTGGTGGTGGATCGAATGGCTTTCCGGCCGCTGGACGATATAGCCCAGCCAGCGCGGGGTGCGCATGTTGACGTGCTGGAACATGCCCGGAAAAGTCCCGACAACGCTGATGATGAGCGCGGCTTCGGCCGAAACCCCCACGATCCAGACCAGGCAAAGCGAACCGAGCAGCGCCCAACCGGCCGAATCGAGCGGGTGGAACCAGAACGCCCCCCAGATATCGACCCGTTCTGCGCTGTGATGCATCTGGTGAGTCAGCCGCCACAGCCAGTCGATGCTGTGCATCGTCCGGTGCCAGACATAGACCCCCAACTCATAGACAAAGAACCCGCCCACGACTTGCAGCCATAGCGGGTACTGATCGGCCGGGATCAGCCGGTACTGGCCCAGCCAGCTGTCCCACAGGAATGGCGCGTAGGTCAGGATCGCAAAATAGCTGAGCGTCGAGACGATCCCGAGCAGCGGCCAGAACGGCACCGCATCAAGCCGATGCCCGCGCCCGAAATGATCGACAATCGCCAGTGCGATGAACATGCCAAGCGCGATGTAGTGGTAGGTTCCCATCGACGGACTCCCCGCAGCCGGACGCGACGGGCGGAAGGCTAACATGGGTTGGGCAGGTGGGCAACTTGGGGCCTGATCGGACTTCAGGTGTGCCGATTATTTATCGGGAATGACGCGATTTTTGTAGTTTGGGCAATTGGTCGAGAGCATTGACCACAGCCGGTTGACCTCGGCCGGTGACTTGTCCTTGGCAATCTTGCGAGCCGTGGCGTCGGACAGGTAGTTGTTCTCGATCCGCGCCAGCTGGAAGGGATCGTCTGGCCTGGGCTTGAACAAGACAGCATACCCGCATTGCCGTTTGGTCTTGGTGAATTGTCCTGCAATATCAATTGCGACGTAGATACCGGGGGCGGGCGCATTGGCCGGGTCTTTGGTCCAGGTGACTTGAAGAATGTCAAGCCTTGTCAACCGGCCAAAGTCGTTGCGGGTCTTCTTGTTGCCGCTCTGGAATTCGGCAAACGTTGTCAGTCCTTTCAGGCCATCCGACGCCAAATCCCACAGCGTGCGATCGTCGCCCTTGTCGAGCGCGTGAAAATAACGATGAAGTGTACTGTGAGCTTCTGCTTCCAGCTCCTCGGTCGGGAGCCAACCTTTTTCCGAGTCTGTCGTTACGTTGATCACACGCGGTGCACTCGTCGGGGCAGACTGTGCGCCG
>CALCQB010000160.1 GCA_937897535.1 uncultured Novosphingobium sp.
CCAACACAAGGACACCCCCCATGGCCATGAATCTGGGCACCGGCAGCCAGGATGAACCCGAAGTGATGATGGAGATCAACACCACGCCGCTCATTGACGTGATGCTGGTGCTGCTCATCATGCTGATCATCACCATCCCGGCACAATTGCATTCGGTGAACTTGGACATGCCTGTGCCCACAGCCACGCCGCAGAAAACAGACCCCACAGTGGTCAAGATCGAGATCGATGCCGATGGCAGCATGCGCTGGAACGCCCAAGTGCTGGGCGACCGGCAAGCGCTGCAAGGCCGACTGGCCGAAGCCGCCGCCATGCAGCCGCAACCCGAGCTGCACATCCGCTCGCATGCCAAGGCCAAATACGAAGCCACCGCGGCAGTGCTGGCCAGCGCCCAGCGCGCCGGACTCACCAAGCTGGGCATCGTGGGCAGCGAGCGGTTCGCCTATTGATTTTGACCACCCGGCTGCTTCCTACAACCTAAGTTTCATTGAAATTAGCCCTTACCAGAGTAGCATTCAACGCATATGAATGCTTCAGCCACAAGTCAACATGCTTTGCTCATCATTGACGATCACCCCGTATACCGCGAAGCATTGGGTGAAGCTTTAGCCAAAGAGTTCAGCACTTTGGGTGTGGACGTCAAAACGGCCAGCAACGCCAGCGAGGGCATGACTTTGGTGGATGAATCCAACCATACCTGGATTGTGTTGTTGGACATGCTGATGCCAGGCTTGAGCGGATTGGCGGGCATTAAGGTGTTCAGGAGCAAGCCCAACGTTGCGCACGTCGTGTCCATTTCTGGCCTGGACCCCGATGCTTGGGAACCCCGAACCGTCTCCGCAGGCGCATCACTGTTTTTGTCCAAGAACAACACATCAGCAGCCATCTTCAAAAGAATCAAAACGCTTTACAACGCGACCCAATGGCTAGAACCCTCAAGCCCATTGAATGCTTCCAGTGAGTACCGGCTAACCCAACGACAACTGGAAGTTTTGACTTTGATTTCAATGGGGCATCCCAACAAGATCATTGCCGATCTCTTGGAAATCAAAGAACAAACGGTCAAGATACACATCAATCAAATTTTTAAAGAGCTACGGGTTTTCAACCGAACCCAAGCCGTCTTGAAGGCTCAAAAACTCTTGCTCCCAACCGTCACCCCTCACGCACCATGACGGCATGAACCCTTCTCAGAATGGCCGTATACCGCTGGATGATGGGCCACGTGATCAGCAACTGATTGCGATTGAAAAATTGCAATACATGCTCGATTACTCCAAATCCAGCACCATCGCCACTGTATTGGCGCCCTTGTTGTGCATCCCTTTGTATTGGGACAATACAGAACCGCTTCGCTTCAGCGCATGGTTTGCGGCCATGACCCTGGCGGTCATCACGCGGTATGTCTTGCTCCGATCCATTCGCGCTTTGTCCTACCGGGCCCAAAACGCCAAAGTCCTGAACCTCGCCATTGGCTTGGTCACGCTCGCTCTCCTTGTGTTTCCGCTTAGGTAGCGTCCTGAAACGGATTGGCAAACCGCCGCGATGCGCGCACCATCGCGGTCATGGGCGATGAACTGACACTGGCCTTTCATGGCGCCGCACGGACCGTCACCGGCTCGTGCATGGAATTCACCCTCGGCGGATCGCGCGTGCTGGTCGATTGCGGCCTGTTCCAGGGCTCGCGCAGTCTCGAGACGCTCAATTCCGGCGAATTCGGGTTCGATCCCAAGCAGATCGATGCCGTGATCCTGACCCATGCCCATATCGACCATTCCGGGCTGCTGCCCCGGCTGGTCGCACAAGGGTTCGAAGGGCGAATCTGGTGCACGCCGGCTACTGCCGACCTGCTGCGGCCGATGCTGGCCGACGCGGGCCGGATCCAGGAGGCCGATACCGAACGCCGCAACCGCCGCCGCGACCGCGCCGGAGAGGAACCGTTCGAGCCGCTCTATACCGAGGCTGATGCGCTCGCCGCCTGGGGCCAGGCTCACCCGGTCGAGCGGCACGACTGGTTCGAGCCGGCCGAGGGTTTTCGCGCACGGTTGTGGAATGCCGGGCACATCCTCGGCTCGGCCTCGGTCGAGCTCGAGGCCGGCGGCGCGCGGGTGGTCTGCTCGGGCGATCTCGGGCCGGACAACAAGGCCTTCCACCCCGATCCCGACGCGCCTTCGGGGATCGACCACCTGATCTGCGAAGCGACCTATGGCGACCGCGAGCGCGAAGATATCAGCGCCGAGGCGCGACGCCTGATGCTTGCCGCCGAAATCCGCGGCGCGCTCGAACGCGGCGGCAATCTGGTGATCCCGACCTTTGCGCTGGAGCGGACCCAGGAACTGCTGCTCGATATCGCCTGGCTGGTCCGGGAAAAAGTGCTCCCCCAGGTGTCGGTGTTCATCGATTCACCGCTGGCCGGGGAAGCGACCCGGGTTTTCGCCCGCCACGCCGAAGACCTTGAGGACATCGCCGGTACCAGCGTTTTCCAGAACCCGGCCTTCCGCTTCACCGAAAGCGTCGCCGAATCAATCCGGCTCAATTCGGTTTCGGGCGCGATCATCATGGCCGCTTCGGGGATGTGCGAGGCCGGACGGATCCGCCATCACCTGCTGCACAACCTTTATCGCCGCGATTCGACAATCCTGTTCGTCGGTTATCAGGCGCAGGGTTCGCTCGGCCGGGTGATCCTCGAAGGGGCCGGACGAGTGCGGATTTCCGGGCAGGACGTCATGGTCCGGGCCCAGATCCGGCGGATCGATTCCTATTCGGCCCATGCCGATCAGGGGGAACTGCTCGATTGGATCGCGGCCCGCGCCCCGGTCGCCGGAACGCTGTTCCTTGATCACGGAGAGGAACCGGCGCTCGAAGCGCTGGGCAAGCTCGCTGCGGCCCGGCTGCCCGGGGCAACGCTGGCCCTGCCGGAAATCGGCGAGCTATATGCCTTGCCGCCCGGGGCACCGGCGCGACGGCTGCGGACCGGACGGGCCGAACTGCGCGAAGCAATCGGGCGTGACTGGCAGAACGCCTATGCCGACTTCGCAACCGGTCTGAAACGCGACCTCGCTGCGATCAAGGACAGGCACCAGCGCGAGGCCGCAATCGCCGAGATGCGCAAGGTTCTGAAAAGCTACACCGCGCACCGCGAAAAGCATCGCAAATGAACTTCCACGGGGAAGATCTGCGCAAGATCTACCGGACCGGAGAAACCGAAGTCCAGGCCCTGCGCGGGGTCGATCTCGATATCGAGGCGGGCGAAGTGCTGGTGCTGCTCGGCCCGTCGGGCAGCGGCAAATCGACCCTGCTCAACATCCTCGGCGGACTGGACCGACCCAGCTCGGGCCGATTGCTGAGCGGCGATCTGGACCTGACCGCGCTGGACGACACCGACCTGACCCGGTTCCGCCGCGACCGGGTCGGCTTCATTTTCCAGTTTTACAACCTGATCCCCAGCCTGACCGCGGAAGAGAACGTCCGGCTGGTGACTGACATTGCCGAAAACCCGATGGAAGCGGGGTGTGCGCTCGAACTGGTCGGCCTGACCGAGCGGCGCGATCACTACCCGGCGCAGCTTTCGGGCGGCGAGCAGCAGCGCGTGGCGATCGCCCGCGCCATCGCCAAGAAACCCGGCGTGCTGCTCTGCGACGAGCCAACCGGCGCACTCGACAGCGCCACTGGCGTGCGGGTGCTCGAAACGCTGGAAGCCGCCAACCGCGAGACCGGAGCCACCCTGGTCATCATCACCCACAACGCCGGGATCGCCGCCATGGCGGACCGGGTGTTCCACTTCCTCGACGGACGGATCGCCCGGATCGAACGCAATGGCAGCCGCACGCCGCCCGGAAGGATCAGCTGGTGAAGGCGCTCGACCGGAAGCTGCTGCGCGATCTGTGGCACATGCGCGGGCAGGTCTTCGCGATCGCGCTGGTGCTGGCGGCGGCGACCGCAACCTTCGTGCTGTCGCTGGGCGTCCACCACTCGCTGGTCGAGACCCGCGATGCCTATTACGCCCGCAACAATTTCGCCGATGTCTTTGCCAGCATGACCCGCGCGCCGCGCAGTCTGGTCGATCGGGTCGCGGCGATCCCGGGCGTGCGCAAGGCCGAAGGGTCGATCATACAGTACGCGACGCTCGATTTTCCCGGCCGTCCCGAGCCGGCCCGCGCGCTGATCAATTCGGTCAACGAACAAGGCCGGACCGAGCTTAACCGGCTGGCCATGCGGTCGGGCCGATTGCCGCAGCCGGGGGCGCCCGGCGAAGTGGTGGCGGACGAATCCTTCGTTAAGGCCAATGACCTGCAGCTGGGCAGCCGGATCGCCGCGCTGATCTATGGCAAGCGCCAGGTCCTGACGATCGTCGGCACCGGACTCGCTCCGAATTACATCTATGCCTTGCCGCCCGGCGATATCCTGCCCGATGACCGCCGCTTCGGGATCTTCTGGATGGGCGAGAAGGCGCTCGAGGCCGCGACCGACCGCAGTGAGGCGATCAACAGCCTGGCGCTGACGCTGGAGCGCGATGCGCACGCAGCCGACGTGATCCGGCAGGTCGACGTCATGATTGAACCCTATGGCGGGACCGGGGCCTATGGCCGCGAGGATCACCCGAGCCACGCTTTCCTCGACAACGAGCTGGTCCAGCTCGATGCGATGACCCGGGTGATTCCGCCAGTGTTCCTGCTGGTCGCGACCTTTCTGGTCTATATCGTGCTGGGCCGGATGATCCAGACCGAGCGGACCCAGATCGGGCTGGTCAAGGCATTCGGCTACACCAACGCCGAGGTCGGCTGGCATTACCTGAAATTCGCCCTGGTGATTGCGGTGTTGGGGGCTGCGCTCGGCTGCGCCAGCGGGGTCTGGATGGGCCGGGCGATGACCCGGATCTATGCCGAGTATTACCGGTTTCCGTTCCTGTCCTACGAACTCGATCCGCGGGTATTCCTCGGCGCGGCGGGGCTGTCGTTCGGGGCCGCCGCGCTGGG
The DNA here is from genome assembly GCA_937897535.1 of uncultured Novosphingobium sp. Lineage (GTDB taxonomy): Bacteria > Pseudomonadota > Alphaproteobacteria > Sphingomonadales > Sphingomonadaceae > Novosphingobium. Next base: position 4,977 of record CALCQB010000160.1, read on the forward strand.
GGCGCTGGGAGGCATGCGCGCCGCGCTGACGCTGACCCCGGCGGTGGCGATGAGCGCGCCGGCCCCGCCGGTCTATCGCCGCGGCGTGGTCGAAGCGGTCGGGCGCCGGGGCGGATTTTCCGCGGTTGGCCACATGATCGTGCGCCACATCGCGCGCTGGCCGGGCCGCTCGGCAATCACCGTCTTCGGCGTCGGATTATCGGTCGGACTGTTGTTCGCGACCACCCAGTTCCTCGATTCAAGCCGGGCAATGCTCGACGGGTTCTTCTTTCGGGCCCAGCGCCAGGACCTGATGGTGTCGTTCATCGAACCGCGCAGCGAAGCGGCGCTGCTGGCCTTGGCCCAACTGCCCGGCGTGTTGCGGGTCGAACCCAGCCGGGCGGTGGCGGTCAAGCTGAGCCACGAGAACCGGGTCGAGCGCGCGGCGATCGAAAGCGCACCGCGCGGCGGCCGGCTCTCGGCCCATATCGACGTCGATGGAATCGAGATCGAGCTGCCGGCCAACGGTCTGATGCTCAGCCGGCAACTGGCCGACAAGCTGGGCGTCCGGTCCGGCGATCAGGTTCAGGTCGAGGAACTGGGTGGACGCCGCTCGCGGCTGTCGCTGCCAGTCGCGCGGGTGATCGAAGAGTTCGTCGGGGAGCGGGCCTATGCCGGCGAGGCTACGCTCCTGGGAATTACCCGTGATGCCGCGCCGGTCGGCTCGGCCCTGCTCAGGATCGATCCCGCCCGGCGCGATGACATTATGACCAAGCTCAAGGACATGCCGATGGTGCTGGGTGTATCCGAGCGCGACGCGACCTTCATCCGGTTCGAGGACATGATCGACGAGAACATCAACACGATGCTGGCCTTCTACATCTCCTTTGCCGGGGCGATCGCGGTGGGGGTGGTCTACAATTCGGCGCGGATCCTGTTTTCGGAGCGCGCGCACGAACTGGCGACGATGCGGGTGCTGGGCTATCATCGCCGTGAAGTGGCCACGGTGCTGCTGGGGGAACTGGCCTTGCTGGTGGTGCTGGCGGTTCCGCTCGGCTGCGTTCTTGGCAATGGCCTCGCCCGGGTGATGACCACGATGTTCAGTTCCGACCTGTTCCGCCTGCCGTTTGCGCCCGAACCGGCCTCCTATGGCCGCGCGGTATTGATCGTGCTGGCGGCAACCGCATTCACCGCCATGCTGGTAGCGCGGCGGGTGATGCACCTCGATATGGTGCGCGTGCTGAAGGGACGGGATTGATGGCTCTGCTCAAGCGCTGGCGCTGGGCGCTGCTGATCGCCGCTCTGCTGGTCGCCGGACTGGCCTTCGCCTTCTGGCCGCGCGCCGTGCCGGTCGATGCGGCGCAGGTCAGCAAGGGCCGGATGGTCACCGGGATCACCGACGACGGCCAGACCCGGGCAGTCGATGTCTACGTCGTGTCGGCGCCGGTCACCGGTTATCTTGAGCGGATCGAGCTTGAGGCTGGCGACAAGGTGGCTGGCGGCACCCTGATCACGCGGATGAAGGGCCGTCCTTCGACGCCGCTCGATCCGCGCAGCCGCCAGGAACTGGTCGCTGCCGGAGCCGCGGCGCGGGCTGCGGAAAGCGGCGCGCGCACCGCGCTCGCGCAATCGTGGCGCGACCTGCAGCGCGCCGAAAAGCTGGCCCGCGACGGCTTTCTGCCGCGCTCGCAGCTCGAAGCAGCGCGAACCCGCGTGGCCGGGGATCGCGCCGCGCTTTCCCAGACCCAGGCCGAAATGCGGCGGATCGGGGCCCAGCTGGCCGCGCCCAGCGGGCTGGCCAGTGGTGCGCCGGTGCCGGTCCGCGCGCCGGCCGGCGGCTCGGTGCTGGCGGTGATCAACGAAAGCGCCGGGGTGGTGGTGGAGGGCACCCCGATCATGACGATCGGCGATCCCGAGCGGATCGAGGGCGTGGTCGACCTGCTCTCGCGCGAGGCGGTGCGGGTCAAGCCCGGCGACGCGGTGGAAATCACCCAGTGGGGCAGACCGGTGCCGCTCAAGGGCTTCGTCAAGCGGATCGAGCCGTTCGGGCGGCTCAAGGTCTCGGCGTTGGGGATCGAGGAGCAGCGGGTCAACGTGATCATCGGCTTTGCACCCGAATCGTTGCCCGAAGCGGCCCGGCTGGGCCACGGCTACCAGTTCGACGCCACCTTTATCCTGTGGAGCCGCGGCGATGCGCTGCGGGTGCCGATCGGGGCACTGTTCCGCGGCGCGGACGGGGAATGGCACGCCTTCGAGATCGTCGGGGGTCGCGCCCGCGACCGCAAGCTCAAGATCGGCCAGATAAACGAGGAATGGGGTGAAGTGCTGGGCGGCCTGGCGCAGGATGCCGCCGTGGTGGTAAACCCGTCCAAGACCCTGATGGATGGCGCGCGGATCAAGCCGCGCTAGGCAAGCGCCGGTCATAAGCGCAGCCGCGAGGCACCTGACACTTGTGGTCGGCTCGGTTTCAGCGATAGGAACCCGCCATGACCAAGCCTGCCGACCTTGCCGAACTCAAGGCCAACGCCGCTGCCATGTCGGCGCGGCTCAAGATCATGAGCCATCCCGAGCGGCTGCTGATGCTGTGCCGGATGGATGAAGGCGAAGCCTCGGTGACCGAGCTGGTGGCCCTGACGGCACTGTCGCAATCGGCCGTCTCGCAGCACCTGGCCTTGCTGCGCGAGGAGGACATCGTCGCGATCCGCAGCGCCGCGCAGACCCGGTTTTACAGCCTCAAGGACCCGGTGGTCCGCGCGATCATTCACGCGCTGTGCGATATCTGCGCGGAGAAGAGTGCCTGAGGGCCTGCTTTCGGGCCGGGCGCAGCCGAGAAGCCGTGGCGTCTCGACTGCGCTTGATCTGAACCGAGCCGGGCCAAGGCTGCCTTAGGCCGGGATCGCGTTGAACGGCACGCCCTTGTCGGGCCGGTGATCCTGCGGCAGGCCGAGGATCTTTTCCGCGATGGTGTTGAGCAGCACCTCGTCCGAGCCCCCGGCGATCCGCCCGGTCGGAGCGTTAAGCCAGCTGGTTCCCCAGTCGGTCTTGACATAGGCGTGCTCGTCGAAGGCGAGGCTTTCCGTACCCTTCATGTCCATCGCCAGTTCCGACAGTTTCTGGCGGCTGCGCACCGCGACCAGTTTCTGCAAGGAGCCCTCCGGCCCCGGCTGCATCCCGGCCATCATCATCGCAAAGGCGCGGCGGGTGATCGAATCGAGCCCGGCGCGCATCGCGTGGTTGCGGGCGATCGCCGAGCGCATCCGCCCATCTTCAATTGCGGGCCTGCCGTTGAGCTCGGTTTCGTTCGCCAGCTTGACGAATTCATCGAGGTGCGGGCCGAACCCGCCGCTGTCGGTGGCGATGTAGCGTTCGATCATCAGCGTGTGGAGCGAGACTGCAAAGCCCGCGCCGACCGCGCCGAGCCGCTGCGAATCCTCGACCCGGACGTCGTCGAAGAACACCTCGTTGACGTGGCTGTCGCCGCCGGCGAGCTTGATCGGGCGCACTTCGACGCCCTTGGATTTCATGTCGATCCAGAAATAGGTCAGCCCCTTGTGCTTGGCGACCGTGGGATCGCTGCGGGTGACGATCACGCCATAGTCGCAATACTGCGCCCACGAGGTCCAGATCTTCTGGCCGTTCATCTTCCAGCCGTTGCCGTCGGGTTCGACCTTGGTGCGCAGTGCGGCAAGGTCTGACCCGCCCGACGGCTCGGAGAACATCTGGCACCAGATTTCCTCGCCGCGCAGCGCCTTGCGAACCCGCTCCTTCACGAAGTCTTTGTCCTCGCAGTAGTGGATCAGGATCGGCACCGGCATGCCAAGCGAGATCCCGAAGAACTGCACCGGCATGCCGAACTGCATTTCTTCCGAATCGAAGGCGATCTTGTGGAGGTGGGTGAGCCCCTGGCCGCCGATCTCGACCGGCCAGTTGATCCCGGCGAACCCAGCATCGTGTTTGGCCGCCATATATTCGCGGCCGAGCGCGAGGTCCTGTTCGACCGTGTTGCCGCTGCGGGCTTCGCGGGCGTATTTCGGGGCCATCGATTGCAGGAAGGCCAGCGCCTTGGCGCGGTAGGTTTCAAGCTCGCTCATGCCTTTTCTCCGGTCAGTTCGTTCACCAGCAGGTCTTCCCAGAACAGCAGGTTGCCCTGCTCCACGGCCAGGCTGCGGGCGCGGCGCATATGGAGGTGAAGGCCCAGTTCCCAGGTCACCCCGATCCCGCCGTGGATCTGGACGCAGTCGCGCGAATTGGTGTCATAGGCTTCGGTCGCCGAAATCCGCGCATCGGCGGCGGCGAGCAGGAAGTCGTCGGTGCCTTCCTGCGCGGCGGCATGGATGCAGTTGGCCCGGGCGATCTCGACCAGCCCGTACATCTCGGCGATCCGGTGCTTGATCGACTGGAACGCACCGATCGGCTGGCCGAACGCCTTGCGGGTCACGGCATAGTCGCGGGCAATGTACAGCAGCGCCTCGGCCCCGCCGACCTGTTCGTGCGCGGTGACCACCGCCATCCGGGCGAGCACATCGCGCGCAAGAGTCCGGGCCGAATCGCCGCGCGCGATCAGGGTCGCGGGGGTGTCGGTAAAGGTCAGATCGGCATAGAGCCGGGTGTTGTCATAACTTGCCACCGCTACGCGTTCAGCCTTGGCTAGTTCGACCACGACCAGCGCCGCTTCGCCCGCGGCATCGGCCCAGACCAGCGCGAGGTCGGCCTTGAGCCCACCTGCTACCGCCGGTTTGGTGCCCGTAAGCTTGCCGTCGGCGAAGCTCACTTTCGAAACTGGCGGCAGCGCGGCATTGCCCTCGGCAAAGGCGACGCAGCCGGTGGCCTCGCCGCTTGCCAGCCTGGGCAGCCATTCGGAGGCCAGTGCGGCATCGCTGCCCTGCACCAGCGCCTGGGCCAGGCCATAGCCCCCGGTCAGGAACGGCGCGCCCGAAGTGGCCGCGCCGCAAGCCTGCGCCACCAGGCCCAGCTCGGTCAGGCCCAGCCCCAGTCCGCCGTGTTCCTCGGGAATCGCCAGCGCGGTCCAGCCCTGCTCGACCGCGGTATCCCAGAACGGCTGGTCGTGTTCGCCCACCTGTTCGAGCAGCTTGAGCAAGCGGCCCTTGTCCATCCGGGCATCGAGCACGCGGCGGCTTTCGGTGGCGATGGCCTGCTGGCCTTCGTCATAGAGTATCGACATCGGCATTCTCTCCTTGGCACCTTCTTAACCGATCGATTAAGAAGCGCAATCACCTGTACGAGAGGACATGTCCATGACCCCCGATCCCCTGTTCGATTTCACTGGCAAAGTGGTGCTGGTCACCGGCGGCTCGCGCGGGCTGGGCTACCGGATGGTCAGGGCCTTCGCGGCCCGCGGCGCGGACGTGATCATCGCCAGCCGCAAGCTGGAAAACTGCGAAAAGGTGGCGGATGAAATCCGCGCGCTGGGCGGCCGCGCGCTTGCGGTGGGGATGCACGCGGGCCGCTGGGCGGATTGCGACGCGCTGGTCGAGCAGGCCTACGCAGAGTTCGGGCGGATCGACGTGCTGGTCAACAATGCCGGCATGTCTCCTGCCTGCCCCAGCCACGAAGTCAGCGAGGCGCTGTTCGATTCGGTCCTCAACCTCAACTTCAAGGGCCCGTTCCGGCTCGCCAGCCAGGTCGGGCACCGGATGGCCGCGTCTGGCGGCGGCGCGATCATCAACATCAGCTCGATCGCCTCGACCCGCTCGTCGCCGGGCGTCGTGCCCTATTCCGGGGCCAAAGCCGCGCTCAACGCGATGACCGTCTCGTTGGCCCGTGAATATGCCCCGAAGGTGCGGGTCAATGCGATCGTCGCCGGGCCGTTCCTGACCGATATCGCCGAGGCGTGGGAGCCCGACAAGCGCGAGAGCCAGCCTGTTGCGCTGGGCCGCCCGGGGCTGCCCGAAGAAATCGTTACCGCCGTGCTGATGCTGGCCAGTCCGTCCTCGAGCTATACCACCGGTGTGCTGCTGCCGGTTGACGGCGGCTCGGGCTGACCCCTCGCGCTGTCCGGCGGTGTCATATTCCGCTTTGCAATCCGGCCCGGCGCGCTAGTCTG
>CALCQB010000161.1 GCA_937897535.1 uncultured Novosphingobium sp.
CCCTTCGAAGATAAGGGCTCGGATGCGCTACTACCAGTAGTAGTAGTCGAGCTGCGGTGGTGACGAACCCGTTAGCGGCCGAAGGCGACGAGAGTTTCGAACGCTTCGAAGATTTTCTCCAGCGCCTCTGGTGACGCCAACGCGGCCAGCAGTGCGATCGCGAACGCATCGACGGCGACGGGTGCATCCACCGCGCTGAACGCATCCAAGCTGAGAGGGGTGTCGCTCGTTGCCAACGCATCCGATGCCGGGGCATCGGTGACGACTGCCGCATCGGGCATCTGCTCCATTGCGTTGGCCAGTTCGATCACGGCCTGTTGCAGCTCGGCAATCTGCGCGTCGCGCTCGGCCAGCGCGGCTTCGAGCTGGGCCATGACCACCGCATCGACCGGGGCTTGAATCGGCGCTTCGATCACGGCTTGCGGCGCGGCGACCGGTTCCGGCTTTGTCACCTTCTTGAGCTGGAGCGTCCCGTCCAGCTCGAGCTCTTCGAGCACCAGGCTGAGCATCGCGCCGTCGATCCGGCTGCGCTGTTCGACTGCGCCAAGCAGCATCAGCCGGTTGCAGATCTGGTTGATCCGGCGCGGAACGCCACCCGAAGCCTCGAACAGTTCGGTAAAGACCCGCTGGTCGAACTTGGGATTGCCGCTCCACCCGACCACTTTCAGGCGGTGTTCGATATACGGCTGGACTTCGCCCAGCTCCATCGCGTCGAGGTGATGGGCGGCGATCACCCGCTGGCGCAATTGCTCCATTTGGGGGTGATCCTGAATCGTGTCGCGAAACTCCGGCTGGCCGAGCAGCAGGGTCTGCAGCAGCGGGTGCGCTCCAAGCTGGAAGTTGGACAACATCCGCAGTTCTTCGAGCGCGTCGATCGCCAGGTTCTGGCTTTCGTCGACCACCAGCAGGCAGCGGCGGCCCGAGCGGGCTTCGTCGTGCAGGAAGGCTTCGATCGCGCCCAGCGCCGAGGCCTTGTCATGCCCGTCGACAATCAGCCCGAACGCCTGGGCGACGACATGGACCAGTTCCTCACCATCGAGCTTGCTGGTGACGATCTGCGCCGCAGTAAGCCGCGCCGGGTCGATGGTCGCCATCAGGTGCGCGACCAGGGTGGACTTGCCCGCCCCGACCTCACCCGTGATCACCACGAAGCCTTCGCCCTGGGCCAGCCCATAGGACAGATACGACAGCGCCTTGCGGTGCGTCAGGCTCTCGAAATAGAAGGCCGGATCCGGGGTCAGCTGGAACGGACGGCCGGTCAGCCCGAAATAGTCGTTGAACATCATCATATCCCTTCCGTGCCGCTCAGAACGAGTACCGGACGCCGACCATCGCCTGCGCGGTCCAGACATCCTGAAGCAGTTCGCGGTTTACCCCTTCTACGCCGACCGCTGCGGTCGCCGAGATGCGGCTGGTCAGCGAACGATAGTAGGCAGCGGTTGCCCCCATTGCGCTGACATCGCCAGCCAAGCTGTCTCCGCTTTGGTACCAACTGGCCCAGACATTGGTGCCAATGCTGGAGTTTTGATCGATCCGGGCGTTGACATAGGCGCTCATCCAGAGCGTCTCGTCAGTGACGCCATTGGCCGAAGCCAGGACCGTACCCGGCGCTGCAATGAACTTGCGCCGGTCATAGCCCGCGCCGATCCCGTATTGCAGGCGGCTGCCCGAAACCGAGAGGCTGCCCATCACTCCGCGCCCGCGGAAGGCGGCCGAATTGAGCGATGCGAGTGCCCCGCCAAAGCAGGTGCCCTGGCCCGACCCGGTCGCAGCAGTCGCAGCGACGCACGAACTGAGGTCACCGGTCAGTGGGTTGCGCACGCCATCGAACTGGGTCGGCAGGCCGGCCAGCTGGTTGTTGAGCATCCCGCCAAAGCCCGAGATGCTGTCATAAACCGACACATTCAGGCTCATTCGCGAGCTGGGGGCATAGGCAAAACTGCCATAGTAACTGGTCGAGCCATAACGACGCCCGACATGGGCTTCGAGCGCAGTGCGCCTGCTCGGCCGCCACAGCACCCCGGCATCCCAGATCAGGCCTTCGGCATGGTAGGCGATCTGGCGCGGCTGGCTCTCATCGGTAAGATACCGGCCATCGCTGCCGACCACCGGCAGGCCGGTGACGGTATCGCGGACCGCATCGCGGTTCGAAACGGTGACGTCCTCATAACCGATCCCGCCGACCAGCGAGAGGTCCGCACCGACCGGAATCGCCACATCGGCGCGGGCATGCTTGTCGTCGATCCGCTGATCGAGATTGGATACATCTTCGCGGTTCCAACCCGCGCCGACCCCCAGCCCGACCGGCAGGATCGTGCCCGGCGCAAACCCGGCATGAAGCTGGGCGTTGTGAACGGTCCCTTCGTCATAGACGTCGACCGGGTTCTGACCCGGCGCAACGGCGAGCACGTCGGGCGATTCGACCCGGTTATAGCCGAAGCGATAATGCCCTTCGACATGCAGTTCGCCCAGCTGGGTCTTGAGCGAGGGGCCGACATACATGCCATAGATTTGCGAGGTCGAGCTGCCTTCGAGCCCGGACAGCGCCGCGCCGTTGTTCTCGACGCTCATCCGCGCCGCCATCGCGCCGACTTCAAAGCTCAGGGCGCGCGGGACGATCCCGACCGAGCCGCGCGCAACCCCGCTGACCACATCGCTGTCGGCCACGCGGTTGTTGCCATAGCCAAAGCGGCGCTCATAACGGACCGACATCGACCCGGCGCTGTTGCGCCCGGTGACGTTGGCGTCGATGCCAGCCGCGAGCGTGGTGTAGGTCAGCACCTCGTTGCCCGGCGACAGCTCGGCCGAAACGATCTGCTGCGCCTCGATGTAAGGCGTGACCGTAACCTTCCTGGAACGAACCGCCAGATGCGGGGCATCGCCATCGTTTACCTCGGCGTCACCTTGGTCCAGATCGTCGCCCGATTGGGCAACGTCGCCATAAGGCAGCGTCTGGGCCTGAGCCAGGCCAGGCAAACCGGCGGCGAAGCTGGCTGCCAGTGCGGCAGCAGTCTTGAAGAGGCGCGACTTCATGGTCATCCCCCGTATCCATAATAGGAGCCAAAGCGGCGACCGCTGGGGCTGAAGTGGACGGCGTTCAAAAGGAGCTGGATATTCGGGCAACCGGACAGCAGCGAGACTGCATCCTCCAGCGCGCCCTGTCCGGTCTTGTCGGCCCGGACGACCAGCACCGCCTGTCCGACATATTTGGCGAGCTCGGCCGCCGGTGACGCGGCCAGAGCGGGCGGCGAATCAAAGATGATGATCCGGTGCGGCGCGCCTTGCGTCAGGCGATCAAGCACGGCAGCGGTCCGCGAGCTGGACAGGTATTCGCTGTCCGACGTCGTCGCGCTTCCGGCAGGAAGTACCCAAAGTCCCGAAATGTCGGTCCCGATCACGCAATCGGCCACATCTATGTCCGGATCGGCCAGCGCGTCCATCAGTCCCGGACCGCCCGGCAGCCCCAGCATCGACAGCACCGAAGGTTTGGCAAAGTCGGCATCGACCAGCAGCACTTCGCTTTCCTTCTCGGCCGCGATCGCCAGCGCGAGATTGACCGAGGTGTAGCTCTTGCCCTCGCCGGGATGTGGCGAGCAGATCAGGATTCGTTGCGATGCGGGCCCCATGCCTTGCTGACCAAGCTGGCCGGCATTCAGGAGCAGCTGGCGTTTGACGATCCGCAGCTCTTCCAGCAGCCCGGTGACTGTGCTTTCCGGGACAATCAACCCTTGATCGCGCAAGTGCTGGCGACTGACCGGATGGCGTTCGCCGCTGAACCGCACTGGTGCAGCGACGGGCGCGGGAATGTTGCTGGCTGCAGAAACCGGCGGCACAAGCACTTCGGGTTCGACCACTTCAAGGGCCGGCTGTACGGGTGCAGCCGGAGCTTCGACTCCCGGAGTTTCGGCGACCGGAGTCACTTCGGCGTCCTCTACCACTTCGTCGGCCCGGCGATAGCGGCGGCGCTGCGAAGCGGGCGGGATCAGGTTTTCCGGTATCGGCGCCGAGGCCAGTTGTACGAGGTCATAGTTGCGCACGACCCGTTCGATCAGGCTCGGGGCCCGTTCGGTTTCGGCTTCGTTCGGCACAGGGATCTTGGTCTGTTCGGTCATTGCGATCCCCTCACGCCACCATGCTGCGTTGGACGAGTTCGATCGCCACCAGGACGACAAACATCCCGCCCAATGCGCCGGTCGCGGCGTAGAAGTACTTCAACCGCTTGCGCCGCAGTGCCCGTCCGGCGTCAGTCAGCGTCGCGCTGATCGCGCCCAGCACCGGCAGGCCCATCGCCCGTTCGAGTTTGGCGGTGGTGGCAAAGGTCGAGCGTAGCTGGCCGAGCGCGAACGCAACTCCGACTCCGGCGCCGAGCCCGACCACCAGCACAGCAAACAGCAGCAACGGCCGGTTCGGCGCGATCGGGCTGCGCGGGCTGCTCGCCGGGTCGATCACCTGGAACTTGACCGAGTTGTGCTCGGTCTCGACTTGGCCGCGCAGGCGCAGCTCTTCGCGGTCCTGCAGCAGCTTGTCGTATTGCTGCTTGAGCACGTCGTAATCGCGGTTGATCCGCTGCTGTTCGGCCAGCACCTCGGGATTGGTGAACTGCTGCGCGGTCAGCGAGGCCAGTTCGCTCTGGACCGATGCGCGCCGGGCGGTCAGCGCCTGGACATTGGCCTGGCGTTCGGCCTTGATCGATTCGAGCGAGGAATAGGCCGGATTGGTCACGCCTGCCGCGCCGCCTTCGCCGGCCGCCGCCTGCTTGAGCATGTTGACCTGATTGCGCGCGGCAATCACGTCGGGATGATTTTCGGTCAGGCCGCGGGCGCGCAGCGACGAAAGCTGGGCCTGGGCGTCGGCCAGGGCGCCACGGGCGCCGCCGACCGGGGCCACGCCCGGCAGGAATTTGGGCGTACCGGCCAGCTGGCCGTTCATCGCCGCAAGCGCACTCTGCGCCGCCGCCAGATCGGCATCGATCCCGCGCAGTTCGGCGCGCAGGGCTTCGATTCGCTGGATCGGCGAGGTGCCGCCCTTGGCGAGCGCCGGGTTGGCGGCTTCGAAAGTCAGGCGCTTCTGCTCGGCGGCTTCCAGCTCCTTCTGACGCTGGGCCAGTTGCTGGTCCATGAAATCGAGCGAGCTCGACATCTCACCGCGGTTCCCGGCGAGGTTTTCCTCCTGGAAGATATCGATCAGCTTCTGGACGATCGCCTGCGAGATCCTGGCATTGTCGGCATCGGACTTGCCGCCATCACCGTAAGTCGCGGTGATTTCGAACAGGTTGTCCTTGGTGCTTTCGATCTTGATCTTCCGGCCCAGCCCCAGCACGGCGCCTTCCATCTGCTTGGGATTGGTGATGTCGGCGCCGATCGGCGTACCGCGGATCACCTTTTCCAGGTTCACCGCGCTGGTCAGGGTTTGCTGGACCCGCTCGATGTCGCGCTTGTTGCTGGTCTGGACCCCGGTCACGTCGGACAGGATGTCTTCGAGCTTGACGAAGATCCGGGCCTTGGATTCGTAGGTGTTGGGGATCATCCCCACCACGAGCCAGCCCGCCAGGCACACGCCCCAGGCCACGGCCAGCGCCAGCCACTTGCGGTGCCAGACCGTGTAAAGCGCCGCGCGCAATTCGTCGTAGATGTTGTTCATCGTCTGCCCCTGGCCCGCCCTTCGCTCAGAACGTGCTTTCGGGGATGATGATGACGTCGCCCGGCATCAGCATGACGTTGGCCTTGCTGTCGCCCTTCTTGAGCAGATCGCCGAGCCGGATCGAGAATTCCTTCTGCGTGCCGCTGGCCTTGTCGAAGCGGATCAGTTTGGCCCGGTTACCGGCGGCATATTCGCTGAGCCCGCCGACCGAAATCATCGCATCGAGCAGGGTCATGTTGGCGCGGTATGGGAGCGAAGCCGGTTTCTCGGTCGCGCCGACGACGCGGACCTGCTGGCTGTAAGTCCCGGCAAACTTGTTGACGATAACCGAGACCAGCGGATCCTGGATGTACTGCGAAAGCTGCAAAGTGATGTCGTCAGCCAGCATCTTGGGGGTCTTGCCCACGGCCGGCATGTCGGTGATCAGGGGGGTGGTGATCCGCCCGTCGGGCCGGACCTGCACCTTCGCGCCTAGCTCGGGATTGCGCCAGACGAAGATCGTCAGTTCATCCAGAGGGCCAATGATGTAATCCTCGCCCGGACCTTCCTGCATCGCCACGAACGAAGCCGGTGGCAACTGGGGCCCGCTGGCAGTCCCGGCGCAGCCAGTCAGCATCACGCTGAGCATGGCACTGCCGGCCAGCAGGCGGGAGAAACGGTTGATCGGCATCGGGCATTCCCTCATTCGGCGCCGTACCGACGATCAGGGATGCCCTTCCCGACCAGCGACCCGGCAATTTCAGCCTCCGCTATCGTAAAAAAGGGTGAATATTGCGTTAGCCCTAAATGCAGATTTGGTGAGCAATCGGGGCCGGTCCCGGTTTGGGACAGTGGGAAAGGTGGTTGTTAAACCAGCATTTCCAGCGCCGGGCCGTGGCCGAGGAACTGCGCCGGGCTGGCACTGGCGCCATAGGCCCCGGCGCAGAACACCGCGACCAGATCACCGACCTCGGCGCGAGGGAATCCGGCCTTTTCGGCGAGCCGGTCGAGCGGGGTACACAGGCAGCCGACCACACTGGCTTCTTCGGCCACTTCGGCGTCGAACCGGCTGGCGATCGCCACCGGATAGTTGCGCCGCACCACGGTGCCGAAGTTGCCCGAGGCGGCAAGCTGGTGGTGCAGGCCGCCATCGACGATCAGAAAAACCTCGCCGTGGCTGAGCTTGCGATCGACGATCCTGGTCAGATAAATCCCAGCTTGGCCAATCAGATAGCGGCCGAGTTCGATGCAGAACTGCGTCTCGGCCAGGCTATCCGGCAAGTGAGCGAATTCCTCGCCCAGAGCTGCACCGATCGCCTCGATGTCGACCGGCTTGTCGCCCGGAAAATAAGGGATGCCGAACCCGCCCCCAAGGTTGCAATGCGGCAGCGCCGCGCCGCTTGCTTCGGCCAGACGTGCGGCCAGCTTGAGCGTCTGGGCCTGGGTATCGATGATCGCCGCTGCATCGAGCGCCTGACTGCCGGCAAAGATGTGAAAACCGCGCCATTCCGCCCCGCTAGCGATGACTTGCCGCGCCATTTCCGGAACGCGTTCGGCATCGACCCCGAATTGCTTGGCCCCGCCGCCCATCTTCATCCCCGAACCCTTGAGGTCGAAATCGGGATTGACCCGGATCGCCAGCCGGGGCGAGATCCCGAGCCGTGCCCCGGCCTCGAGCGCGCGAACCGCCTCGCCTTCGGATTCGAGGTTGATCGTCGCTCCGGCTGAAATCGCTGCTTCCAGTTCTGCGGTGCGCTTGCCGGGGCCGGCAAAGCTGATCAGCGCCGGATCGATCCCGGCAGCCTGAACCAGCGCCAGTTCCCCGGCCGAAGCCACATCGAAGCCATCGACCAGTTCAGACATAACCTGAAGAATTGGCGCATAAGGATTTGCCTTAACCGCATAATGCAGTTTCAGATGGCTCGGCATTGCGGCGCGCAGTTCGGCCGCCCGGCGTTGCAAGTGCTGGCGCGAATAGACGAACAGCGGGGTATCGCCGGCCTCTGCGACCAACTCAGAGGCTTTGCGTCCGGCGATCGCGAGCTCGCCGTCGATCAGGGCATAGCCGGCCGGGATTGGTCCAAGCGGTTTCATGCGGCAAGTTCCTGATACAGGCCGGTCCGGTCGATCTTGCCGTTGGGCGAAATCGGCATTGCTGTGCGCCAGTGGATGACCTTGGGCTGCATGAAATTGGGCAAACTTTTCAGCAGTTTTCGAGGAAGTTCTTCTTCGGCGTCTGAAATATTGGACACAGCCCGGACGATCAGGTGGATGGCATGGCCAAGCCGCGGGTCGGGAATGCCCAGCGCCACGGCCTCGGCGACCAGGCCGCTGGCCAGCGCGGCCTCCTCGATTTCTTGCGGGCTGATCCGGTTGCCCGCGCTCTTGATCATCGCATCGCGGCGGCCGACGAAATAGAGCAGCCCGTCAGCATCGCGTTTGACGCGGTCGCCCGACCAGACCGCAGTGCCGCCATAGTGTGAGGCACTTGGGGCCGGTTTGAACCGCTCGGCGGTGCGGATCGGATCCTGCCAGTAGCCCTGGGCCACGAGCGGCCCGCAATGGACCAGCTCGCCCTCGACGCCATCGTCGGCAACCGCCCCATCATCGGCGATCACCAGAATTTCGGCGTGGGGAATGGCCTTGCCCATCGAGGTCGGATGGCTGTCGATCAGCGCGGGATCAAGGAAGGTCGATCGAAACGCCTCGGTCAGCCCGTACATCGCAAACAACTGGGCCTGCGGAAATTGCCCGCGCAGGCGTTTGACCAGATCGACCGTCAACGCTCCGCCGGAATTGGTCAGTCGGCGCAGGTGCGTGGCCGTCTCCGCCGGCCAATCGATCTCGGCCAGCTGGACCCACAATGGCGGCACCGCGGCGAGCGTGGTGACGCCATGTTGGCCAACCGCCTTCACCACATCGCGCGGGGTCAAGTAATCGAGCGGGACCACGCTGCCACCGGCGTACCAGGTCGACAGCAGCTGGTTCTGGCCATAGTCGAACGAGAGCGGCAGCACGGCCAGGGTGACGTCATCGGCGGCCAGCCCAAGATAGTCCGCAACGCTTTCCGCCCCCAGCCACATGTTGGCATGGCTCAGCATCACCCCCTTGGGCTTGCCGGTCGAACCGCTGGTGTAGAGAATTGCCGCCAGATCGCTCGGATCGGCCTTGCTCAGCGCCAGCGGAGCCGCGGATGCGGCGTAATCCAGCGCTTGGCGTTCGCCCAGCAGCTGGCAAGTCTCTGGCACATCGCCGGTTTCCAGCCCGGCCAGCCGTCCTTGTGTTCCGACCAGCAACCGCGCGCCGCTGTCGGCCAGAATATGGGCGACCTGCCCCCGCTTCAGCAGCGGGTTGATCGGCACGTGGACCAGCCCGGCCCGCGCCGCCGCCAGCGGCAGCAGGCAGGTCAGTTCACCCTTGGCTGCCCAGCTTGCCACCCGTGCACCTGCTTCGGGCACTTCGGCCTGAAGCCAGCCCGCCAGACGGGCAACACGATCCCTTAAGTCCTTGTAGCTAAGAGAACCCTCGCGCAGAACCAGCGCGGTCGCACCGTCCGCCCCGCGCAAAGCGAGATGGTCGAGCGGCCGGATCGTTGGGGGGTGCTGCGCGGACACGGGCTTCACAGGGCTCCAACAGGGGTAAAGGTCGAGCGGTTGGTTGCGGTCGTCTATCACGATGATCTTAAGGAAGTGCAAGGCGATGCAGCGTTAGCGGCGCTGCTTTCCGCCCCGCAGGCCCGCGCCCCGTTCGACCGGATCGAATGGTGGCAAGGCCTGGCCGAGCATTGCGACGTTCTGCCGTTGATCGCGGTCGCTCATGATGGCGATGACCGGGCCGTCATCCCGCTGATGCGCCGGGGTCGGCAAATCCACCTGCTGGCCAACTGGTACAATTTCCGGGTTGCGCCGCTGCTGACGCCGGGCGCTGACACTGCTGCGCTGCTTACCGCGCTGGCTGGCGATCTGGCGGGCCAAGCTCCGCACCTGATCCTCGCCCCCCTCCCCGACGAACACGGCGAAGCCACTTCGCTTACCGCCGCCTTGCGCAAGAGTGGCTGGACCGTCTTCGTCGAACAGTGCGATGTCAATCACGTGCTGCCGGTCGGTGGCCGCAGTTTCGCCGAATACATGGCCGCGCGGCCCGGCCAGCTTCGCACCACACTGAAGCGCAAGGCCGGCAAGGTCGCGGTCACGCTTGCCGACTGGTTCGATCCGGCCCTGTGGGCCGATTACGAGGCGGTCTATGCCGCCAGCTGGAAGCCCGAGGAAGGGTCACCGTCGTTCCTGCGGGCCTTTGCCGAAGCCGAGGGAAATGCCGGGCGGTTGCGGATGGCCGTTGCCCATGCCGAAGGCCGCGCGGTCGCGGCGCAGTTCTGGACGGTCGAAAGTTCTACCGCATTTATCCACAAATTGGCCCACACCGAAGATTCGAAACATCTATCAGCCGGAACAACGCTTTCCGCCGCATTATTCGAGCAAGTTATCGACCGTGACAAGGTCGAGCTGGTCGACTTTGGGACCGGCGACGATGGCTACAAGCGCGACTGGATGGAGCAGGTCCGCCCGCGCTACCGGATCGAGGCGTTCCGGCCGCTGTGGCCCGGCAACTGGTCCGCAATCGGCAAGGCGGCCTTGCGTAACATGGTGCAGCGCGGCAAGAGGCGCTGAGAACTAACCGGCAGGATGACAATGCGATCCAGTATCGACCGCAAACTCCGCAAGATTCTTGAGGACGTGCTGGGCCTGAAGCCTGGCCAGGCGGATGATTTTACCAGCGAAACCGGTCTGTTCGGCGAACTGCCCGAGCTCGATTCGATGGCGGTGGCGGGGTTGCTGACCGAAATGGAAGACCGGCTCGAGATCGTGATCGACGAAGACGAGATCGACGGCGAGATTTTCGAGACCTACGGCAGTCTGCTGGACTTTGCGATCGCCAAGCAAGAGGACGCGTGAAGCTCGAAGCCTATCCCTGCCCCCTGCCCGGTGGCGCGGCGGCGAGCGAGCTGGCCCTGGTGTTCGACCGGCAGCGCAAGCGGCGCGTGCTGGTTGCCCCGGCCTTGTTCGATGAATCGAACCGGATGCGGCGTTTTACCGTTGAGGTGATGCGGCGGCTGGATGGTGCCGGGATCGACAGCATCCTGCCCGACCTGCCCGGCTGCAACGAAAGCGAGCGCGATCTGGCGGCGGTCGAGCCCGAAGACTGGCGGATGGCGCTGGAGGCGGCTGCCCGGCATTTCGGCGCAACTCATGTGCTGGCGATCCGTGGTGGCGGGCTGGTGCTGCCGGAGAATGCCCTCGAAGTGTCCACCGAGGCGAAGAATGGCGGCGCGTGAGCGCTCGTTGCGTGCGTCGGTCTTCAACACCAGGCGATGCACGCGCCACGCTTCGAAGGCGTGGCGCATGAGGAGCATGCACGCCGCGGTGTTGAC
>CALCQB010000162.1 GCA_937897535.1 uncultured Novosphingobium sp.
AGCTTCGAGCGCGTCGGCAAACGGGGTTGCCCAGCTGAACACCGCCTGGAACACCACGAACAGCAGCGCGAACAGAATCAGCGGCCCCGCCCAGGGATTGAGCAGGACCCGGTCCAGCTTCGCGTGGAGGCGGTGGCGGCTGGTTTCGGAAACGATCGCCGCGTCGGCGATGGCATGGGCGGTAACCCGGCGCTCGGTCAGATCGGTATGCGGGCGGTGATGCTCGGGGGCGCGCTCTTCAGCGGCGGCAATGGCCTGGGCCAGTTCGGGCAGACCCCGGCGGCGCACCGCCACGGTCGCGATCACCGGCACCCCCAGCGCCGCTTCGAGCGCTTCTGGATCGATCACCAGCCCGTCGCGCTCGGCCAGATCGACCATGTTGAGCGCGACAACGACCGGCCGCCCAAGCGCGATCACTTCCTGCGCGAAGACCAGATGCTGTTCGAGGTTCGAGGCGTCGAGCACCACCACCAGCACTTGCGGCGCAGGTTCGCCCGGAAACTCGCCCATGATGACCTTGCGGGTCACCTCTTCGTCAGGGCTGGTGGCATGAAGGCCATAGGACCCCGGCAAGTCGGTAAGTTCGATCGCTTCGCCGCCGGGCAGGACCAGTCGCCCGGCCTTGCGCTCCACGGTAACCCCTGGATAGTTCGCGATCTTCTGCCGCGCGCCGGTCAGCGCGTTGAACAGCGCGCTTTTGCCCGCGTTGGGATTGCCGACCAGGGCCGCGCTGCGCAGGGTCACAGCCAGTCGACCTCGATCGCCGCGGCGTGGGCCCGGCGTAGCGCCACGGTCATCCGCCCGATCGTCAGGGCAATCGGATCGCTTCCGGCAAAGACCCCGCGATGCGCGACGCTGACGGTCGCGCCCTGATCGATCCCCAGCGCCTGCAGCCGGTGCGCTTCTTCCGGCACCAGCCGCGGCCAATCGACCGCAGTGATCCGGGCGCGGACGCCGAGGGGGAGGAGATCGAGGGTCATGACGCAGAAGCCGCTGCCACAGTGCAACGCTTGTTGCAAGTCATTCGCAATAGATTTGATCTTGGTCAAATTCCTCCCGTGGGGGAGGATCAACCTGCCGGATACCGCAGGCGCCCCAGAAACCGCGCCGGGCTGAACATTTCCTCGCGCGGGCGAAGCAGCCGGGCCTTGGCCTTCTCGAACTTCATGATCCCTTCGATCCGCCGGTCGAGGAACGCCTTGGTCTCGGCGTGGTCGTCGCTGGTGTCATCGACATAGACCGCCAGGGTCGCGGCGTAGATCGAGCCGAGCGTCAGGCGCTTGGTATAATGGTTGTAATCGGTCGCGGTATCACCGGCCAGCCGCCACATCGCATCCGCGCTGCTCCAGCCGAGCTTGAGCGTGCGCGCCGCGTTCTGCGGCATCGCCATGATCGCCAGCGCCCGGCGCAGCGCCTCTTTCTGCCCGGCGACCGCATCGAGCCGGAACTGGACCAGTGTGCGGATCCGCTCGCGAATCTTGAGCTTGACGATCTGTTCGGCCGGCAGCGCCTGCGCCATCGCCGCATCGACGCTGTGGACCCAGGCCTCGATCATCTGCATTGCCCCGCCGGAAAAGGCGAACTGGGCGGCGTCGGGATCGATCCCGGCGGCCTGTGCGGCATCGCGCACCGCCGCATCGCTCCACCCGTCAAACGCCGCCGCAGCAGCGATCCCCGGGGCCAGTTGCACCCGCAGCTCGTCAAGGCTGTGCGCTTCGCCCATGGTCAGATTTTCGGACCGTAGTTCTGAGGGCCCTGCGCCGCCTTGCCCTTGGTCCTGGCATCGCTTTCGATCACGTTGAGCAGCGTCGGCGTTCCCGCCAGCTTGGCGTAATCGCGCGCGGTCCGGCCCGAATTGTCGGCCCGGTCGGGATTGGCGCCGGCCTGCAGCAGCAGCTTCATCAGCGGCACGTTGCGGTTGTGGACCGCCGTGATCAGCGGGGTTTCGCCCGAATTGTTGCTTTCATCGACTTTGGCGCCGTACTTGACCAGCAGCTCAACGCCTTCGATGAAGTTCATGTTGCTGGCGCTGACCAGCGGGGTCACGCCCTTGAAATCGCGGGCGTTCACATTGGCGCCCTTGCCGATCAGGAATTCCATCCAGGTCAGGTCGCGGCGGGCCGTGACGATGTGCAGCGCGGTGGTACCAGTGGTGACATCGCGGGTGTTGACCAGGTTGGGACTGCCCTCGGCCAGCATCTCGGTAACCTTGTCGCCTTCCTTCTTCTTGACCGATTCAAGAAACTTGTAGCTGTCGGAAAACTGGGCCGCGGCCGGCGCGGGCAAGGCCAGCAGGCCAAGCGGGACGGCGAGAGCCAGGGCAAGCGGCAGCATGCGGAACTTCGGCACGGAAACGGATCCTCCTGTTGGCAAGCGGCGGGAATCGGCGAACCGCCCCACAGCCTCCTTGCGCAAGGCAGTTTAGCAGAGCATGAACCGCCGCGCCATGACCAAGCCGATTTTCGCCCTCGCCTGCTGCGCGCTCGCGCTGACTGCCTGTTCCCCCGCTGGTCAGCCGGCCGCGCCGCAGGTTACCGGCGCGCTGCTCGACGGGGCGGCGATCGGCGGACCGTTCACCCTGACCGACAAGACCGGCAAGCGGGTCAGCTGGGACCAGTTCAAGGGCAAGTACCGGATCGTCTATTTCGGTTACACCTTTTGTCCCGATGCCTGCCCGATGGACCTTTCGGTGCTGATCCGGGGATTCACCCTGTTTGCCCAGGATCACCCGGCCCAGGCGGCCGAGGTCCAGCCGATCTTCATCACGATCGATCCGGCCCGCGATACCCCGGCGCGGGTCGGGGAATTCACCGCCGCCTTCTCCCCCAAACTGATCGGGCTGACCGGCACCCAGGCCGAGGTCGACGTTGCGGTCAAGGCGTTCAAGGCGGTTGCGGCGCGGGGGAGCGACACCCCCGGCGGCTACCTGATGGACCACAGCCGGATGGCTTACCTGATGGGCAAGAACGGTGAGCCGATCGCCGCACTGCCGGTCGACAAGGACCCGGCCACGGTCGCGGCAGATCTCGCCGCGCTGGTCAAGTGAGGGACCGCTTCTGGACCATGCCGATCGCGGCGCTGACCAAGTCGGAATGGGAAGCGCTGTGCGACGGCTGCGGCCAGTGCTGCCTGCACAAGGCCGAGGACGAAGACACCGGCGACATATACCAGACCAATGTGGCCTGCCGCCTGCTCGATATCCCCTCGGCCCGTTGCAGCGACTACAAGCACCGCAAGGCCCAGGTCCCCGATTGCGTCCGGCTGACCCCGAAGCTGGCTGCAACCCTGCCGTGGCTGCCCGAAACCTGCGCCTATCGCCTGCGGGCCGAGGATCAGCCGCTACCCGTATGGCACTATCTGCTTTGCGGCGATCCTGAGGCGGTGCACCGCGCCGGGGTGTCGGTGCGGGGGAAAGCAATCCCCGAAGTGCTTGCCGGGCCGCTTGAAAACCATGTAATCCTGCCGCCAGGCGTGGAACTGGCCGATGATTGACTGGCTGCTCAAGGGTGGACGAAGCGATCCGCAGGTCGAGGTGGCCGGACGGCTGATCCCGGTCGTGTTGCGCCGCTCCGCCCAGGCCAAGCGGATGACAATGCGGCTTGCGCCCGATGGCAGCGAGGTGCGGATTACCCTGCCCAGCTGGGGCCGCAGTGCCGAGGCGCTCGACTTTGCCCGGCTGCGTGCCGGATGGCTGGCGGGCCAGCTGGCGGCGGTGCCCGAACGGGTCGAGCTGGGTCACGGCTCGGTCCTGCCCTATCTCGGCCAGCACCGCAGCGTGGTCCACGATCCCGCGGCGCCGCGCCGGGTGCGGGTCGAAGACGATGCGCTCCATATCGGCGGCCCGGCCGAATCGCTCAGCCGCCGCCTGAGCCGCTGGCTCGAAGGCGAGGCGCTGCGGTTGCTGAGCGATGACCTGGCCCATTATTGCGCCGTCGCGGAACAGCCCGTGCCCAAGCTGGGGCTGAGCCGGGCGCGGCGGCGCTGGGGGTCCTGCGCGCACGACGGGACGATCCGGATCAACTGGCGGCTGGTGATGGCCCCCGGTTTCGTCCGCCGCTCGGTGGTGGCGCACGAGGTCGCGCATCTGGTCCATTTCGACCACAGCCCCGAATTCCACGCCTTTCTCGACCGGATTTTCGAGCATGACATTCGCGCCGCGAATCGCTGGTTGAAGCGCGAGGGGCGGCAACTCTATGCTCTGCTTGGGTAATTGTCCGTAACGCCGAATTAACCACAATCCGCGATTCTGCGCAGCATGGCACGAAGCCTAGCCTTGATCCTTGCGGCCGCCCTGATGCTGCCCGCCGTGCCCGCCATGGGGCAGGAATCGTGCCGGCTGTGCTATGCCGAGCCCGGCACCAAACCAGGCGAACGGCCGCTGACGATCGAGATCTGGGCCGACCTCAGCTTTGCCAAGCTGGCGATGACCGGACGCAGCGGCGGCAGCGCCGCCGTCGATGCGCAGACCGGCGGCAAGAGCACCCAGGGCGAGATGATCGATCTGGGCGGCGCACCAGTCAACGGCCGTGGCCGGATCACCGGGGTGCCCTTGCGCGAAGTGCGGATTGACTTGCCCAGCCGGGTCCCGATGACCACGCCCGGCGGGGCCAGCGCCGAACTGATCGACTTCACCAGCAACCTGCCGCCGCACCCCCGACTGGATGCCAACGGCGAGCTGGAATTCACCTTCGGCGCACGGCTGGTGGTCAAGGGCGGCAGCGGCGGAAACTTTCGCGGGCGGATCCCGATTTCGGTCGATTACAACTGAACGCTGGCGAAAACGCCGCTCCGGCCCTATCTTGCGGCCATGTCCTATTGGCAAAAAATCAATCCCGGCGGCGCGCTTGCCGATTTCAGACAAGTGTTTCGCGAGGCTGGCGGCAAGCGCTGGCCGATCGCGATCGTCTCCATCTCGATTACCTTCGGGATCTTTTCGACGCTGGCCTGGGAAAGCTGGACCAAGCCGCGCGCCCTGCCCGAGGTGACCTATATCAAGTCCTGGCCGATGGACCGGACTGATGCCGAGACCCAGGCATTCATCAAGGCCAACCAGAAGGAAAAGGACGTCCGCGAGGCCGCCTGGGATGCCTATGACAAGGAAGGCCGCGAACTGTGGGCGACGCTCGGCAAGGCTTCGGGCATGGACGTCGACAAGCTCAAGCAACAGGCCGAAGACGACCGCAAGCGCGAGAAGGCCGCCGAAAAGGCCAGGGCCGACGCGATCCTGAAACAGGCCGGGATCGCCCCGGTTGCCGAATAGCGAGGACGCCCGCTGGCTTGGCGCAGCGGCGCGGCTGGCTGCGCGCGGCGTCCCGCTGAGCCGCCCCAATCCGGCGGTCGCCGCGATCCTGGTCAAGCACGGAAAGGTCGTGGCGCGCGGCTGGACCCAGCCCGGCGGTCGCCCTCACGCCGAGGCAGTCGCGCTGGCCGCTGCGGGTCAAGCCGCAAACGGCGCGACGCTTTATGTCACGCTCGAACCCTGCGCGCACCCAAGCGAGCGCGGCCCGGCCTGCGCCGATCTGGTCGCCGCCAGCGGGATCACGCGGGTGGTGATCGGCTGTCCCGATCCCGATCCACGCACCGCCGGGCAAGGCGCTGCGCGGATCCGGGCAGCAGGGATCGCGGTTGAAGAAATCGCCTGCCCGGACTGCGCCGCCAGCCTGGCCGGTTACCTGACCCAGCGCCGCCGAGGCCGCCCGCACGTGACGATCAAGCTGGCGCTGTCTGCAGACGGCTATCTGGCGCCGCACCCTGGTGAAGGCCAGTGGCTGACCGGCGCGGTCGCCCGGGCCCATGTCCACGCGATGCGGGCCCGAATGGACGCAATCCTGGTCGGGCGCGGCACGCTGGAGGCCGATGCGCCCCGGCTCGACGTCCGCCTGCCGGGGATCGAGGACCGCAGCCCGCAGCGCTGGCTGCTGACCCGCGGCGCGGCCCCGGCAGGCTGGCACGCCCTGCCCGCGCCCGAAGCCATTTCCGGGATGCCGGACATCCAGTACCTGATGGTCGAAGGCGGGGCCGAGACTGCCCGCGCGTTCCTGGCCGCCGGGCTCGCCGACCGCCTGCTGCTCTACCGCGCGCCCATGACGGTCGGCGGAGCGGGTCCGGCCCTGCCCGAGCTG
Organism: uncultured Novosphingobium sp.; assembly: GCA_937897535.1. Classification (GTDB taxonomy): domain Bacteria; phylum Pseudomonadota; class Alphaproteobacteria; order Sphingomonadales; family Sphingomonadaceae; genus Novosphingobium. Next base: position 6,123 of record CALCQB010000162.1, read on the forward strand.
ACCGCCGCGGCCCTGTCCGCCAACCCCGCCTGGCAGCTCACCGATACACGCCAGCTTGGCAATGACCGCTTGCAAGTCTACGAGCATCGGTAATGTTTACCGGGATCATTACCGCCGTCGGCACCATCCGCGAACTGCGTAACCAGGGCGACCTGCGCGCGGTCATTGCCTGCCCCTATGATCCCGCCGGGATCGCGATCGGCGCATCGATTGCCTGTTCCGGAGTCTGCCTGACCGTGGTCGATCGCGGCGGACAGCCGGGCGACGCCTGGTTCGCGGTTGACGTATCGGGCGAAACGGTCAGCCGCACCGCGCAGGATCAATGGACCGCCGGGCGCAGGCTCAACCTCGAACAGGCGCTCAAGCTCGGCGACGAGCTGGGCGGGCATATCGTCACCGGCCATGTCGATGCAGTCGGCCGGATTGCGTTGCGCGAAGAAGTCGGCGGCTCGCTGCACCTGGGCGTGTCGACCCCGGCCGAGATCTCGCCATTCATCGCCGCCAAGGGCTCGGTCACGGTCGATGGTGTCTCGCTGACCGTCAACGCGGTCGACGACCACGCCGACGGCAGCTGCACCTTCCACCTCAACATCATTCCCCACACCGCCGAAGTCACCACGCTGGGCGCGCTTCGCCAAGGCGATGCGGTGAACCTCGAAATCGACGTGCTGGCGCGCTACCTGCAGCGGATGGAAAAGCTGCGGCGCTAGGTCAGGCGCTTACCGCCGCGACATCGGCGATGAACTTGTCGATGTTGCCCATCGTCAGCCCGGCGACATTGATTCGCCCCGATCCAGCCATGTAGATCCCGTGATCGCTGCGCAGCTTGAGGATCTGCTCGCTCGACAGCGGAAGGATCGAGAACAGCCCGCTCTGCCCGCCCAGCACCTTGAAATCGACCGCGCCTTGCTGTCCGGCCTCGGCCAGCCGCGCGCGAACCTGGTTCATCCGGGTGCGCATGGTATCGAGTTCGTCGAGCCACATGGCCGTAAGGCTCGGGTCTTCCAGGATCAGGCGGACGGCCGCGCCGCCGTGATCGGGCGGCATCGACCAGGCCGCGCGGGCCAGCGCGTGACCGTTCGACAGCACCCGGTTCAGCACTTCGGCGGTTTCGGCCATCACATAGATCGCGCCGACCCGGTCACGGTACATCCCGAAATTCTTGTCGCACGAATAGGCGATCAGCGCCTCGGGCACTTCGGTCAGCACCCGGCGCACGCCATAGGCGTCCTCCTCCATCCCCTTGCCCAGCCCCTGATAGGCCAGATCGAGGATCGGCAGCAGCTGCTTGTCGGCGAGCAGCGGCGCGATCTCGTCCCACTGCTGGTTGCTGTAGTCGATCCCGGTCGGGTTGTGGCAGCAGCCGTGGAGCAGCACCGCATCGCCCGGCTGGGCCAGGTTGAGCGCGGTGCGGAGCGAATCCATGTCGACCAGCCCGGTCTTGGTGGCGTGAACGAAGGTCTTCAGTTCAACCCCGAGATCGCCCAGGATCTGCGCGTGGTTGGGCCAGCTCGGCACGCCCATCCAGATCCGTGCGACCCCGGCCTTCTTGGCCAGAGCCACCGCCAGCCGGACCGCGCCGGTCCCGCCCGGGGCCTGCATTCCTTCGATCCGTCCGCCCTTGGTCGGGTCGTCCTGACCGAAAATATAAGGCATCAGCGCGTGGACAAAGCCCATGTCGCCTTCGGGGCCGAGGTAGGCCTTGCTCTCCTGCGTTTCGACCAGCTTGCGCTCGGCCGCCTTGATCGCGCCGAACACCGGGGTCGCGCCCTGGCCGGTGCGATAGACCCCGACCCCAAGGTCGATCTTGTCGGCTCGCTGGTCGGCGCCATAGAGCTTGATCAGCGCGAGCAGCGCATCGGCGGGCTGTTGTTCTAGGTTGCTGAGCATGATGGCGCGGCCCTTAACCCCGGCTCCTACGCCGGGGCAAGCAAAGATTGCCGCCAGTTTCGACTTGCCCTTGCTGGCAAGTGCGCTAGGTCGGCAATGGAGTGTGACACCATGCAACGGTGTTAAAGGCTTGTTTTAAATGAATAATCATCAGAATCTCAGGAGCGGTCTGGCTGTGCTGGCCGGGTTCGCCGTTGCCATGGCAATGATCGGCCTTTCCGCCTGGCGCTTGATCACTTGATCGCATCGGGACTTGAACCGCGACCCGCTCCGGCCCAAGTGGGGCTGATGCTGGCCCCCCTGACCCGACCCGACCTGCCTCTCAAGCTGTCCGCAGCGGTCTGGCGCGGGGTCAAGGGCGAGTGCCCGCGCTGCGGCCAGGCCCGGCTGTTCGGCAAGTTCCTCAAACCGGTGGCGCACTGCTCCGCCTGCCATCAGGACTGGTCGCTGCACCAGGCCGACGACTTTCCGCCCTACATTTCGATCTTCCTGACCGGCCACCTGCTCGCCCCGGTGCTGATCTGGATCGGATTGAGCGAAACGCTGCCGATGGGAGCGATGATCGGCATCGCCATGGCGCTGGCCGCTGCGTTGATGCTGGCGTTTCTCCAGCCCGCCAAAGGCGCGACCATCGCCCTGCAATGGTGGATCGGCATGCACGGCTTTGCCCCCGGTGGGCGCGAAGAGGCGCTGGCCCCGCTCAAAGGCGCGCCGGATAGCCCCTGGGGTTAGCCATCGAACGCGCGCTAGAACGGCATCCAGGTCTGCTTCTTCGAGAACTTCATGTAGCCGGCGTTGACCCCCAGCCGAAGGCCCGCACCCATCCGGATCGGGATCAGCACGACATCGCCTTTGCGCATGTACGAGACGTTGAACCCGCCAACCAGATAGGCCTGGCCCTCACCGGCCGGGAAGCGCTTGTAGATCGCTTCGCTGTCATAGAGGTTGTAGACCAGCACGAAGGCGCTGGCGGCATTGGCCCCGGCATCGAACCCGATCGACGGGCCGGTCCAGTAGACCGGGCGCTCGCCTTCAACCTTGTGGTGCAGGGTGCCCGAGCCATAGCGCAGCCCGACCACCAAGGCCCCGCCGCCCTCGCGTCCGGTGATATAGGCGTTGGGTTCGCCCTGCTTGCGCAGCAGGTCTTCGATCAGTCCGGCGAGGCCCGCCGCCCCTTTGCCAAACACACCCTCGGCCGCGCCGATCAGATCGTCTTTCTGATAGGTCGAGGTGCTGGTGGGCGCGGCCGCGGGCGGAGCGACCGCGGAATCCGCCGGAGCCGCCACCGGAGCGCCATCGGCCGACATCGGCTCGGTCGCAACGGTCGGCTGTGCGACCGGCGCCTGCCTGGCGGCCGGTTTGGGTCCCGCAAGGTCGCCGTCGATCGCCCGGTCCGGGTCGACCGGCTGGACCTGGGCCGGCGCCGCAACCGAACCGATCAAGGCCACCGCGCCCAGTACCGAGAAGAGCGTGGCCTTCACGCCGCGGCTCATGCCAAGGATCATTGCACCCATCCTTCCAGTTTGAATGGGCAACAGAGTCCAAGCCCCCTTGCCCGGCAATGAACGGGCGACAAGGTGAGTCCGATTTGCGGCCGGACGAGTCGAGCCCGCGCCAAAACGCCCCGCAACAATCTTTGCCCGCCCCCTCTTGCCGCCCCGCAGACCCCTCGCTATAGGCCGCCTTCGCCGCTGCGATCCGGAGACGTGGGTGAGTGGCTGAAACCAACGGTTTGCTAAACCGTCGTACTGGTAAATCCGGTACCGAGGGTTCGAATCCCTCCGTCTCCGCCAGGGCTGGGTCCGCGCCCAATCGCCGCCATTCGCCCCAATCCACGTCTGATGTCAGGGTCAATGTCAGGGTTGGAAGCCATATCAAGTGGCCAAGCGATGTGTTTGGGGGGAGCTCAAAAAAAGAGGCGCTCCGCCCTCTCGTTACCGAAACTCGCGGTGCAGACACGGCCCAATCGCGGCTATGTCGCGCCCAACTGACATTGGAACCCGCTTCGAAGGCTTCAGCTCCTGGCGGCACTGCCGCCGGTATCGGCCGTCTTGTCACGGACGAAGATCGGATCGCATGCATCGATCTCGGCAAGGAATTCCCTGCTTGGTTGATCCGGCTGGACGCTTTTCACCCCAGGCGCATCAGTGGTCTTTTTCGGGCGCGCTTGGCTGAATTTCCGGTTTGCGGACAGCGGTTTCGCCGTTAAGGCGCTATTGGTCTGCGAGGTTTGGGAGAGGTCCTGCGCATGCCGTCCATCATTCCGCCCCCGCCGAGCCCGCCCAAGACGGTCAACGTCCCCGGCACGCTGCTGGTCGACAGCACGGTGACCACCGGACCCGGTGACAGCTACTACGGCATGAACCTGAGCACCTTGCTGGTTTACGACCAGCCGATCGGGCAATCCATCACCTTTACCAACGGCGGCACTTTGTGGCTCGGCTACAACGGCGGGGCCAATTTTGGCGCACCAGTCCTGATCTACGGGCAGAATATGGGCAGCCTCGTCAACACGGGCACCATGGCCGTGATCGCAAGTTCCTATCTGGCCTATGGCATTTTCAACGTTTCACATTGGGGCGGATTCACAAATTCGGGCAGCCTGTGGGTCATCAACAGCGCCAGCAGCGCCATTGGCGTCAGGACTGGCGCTAGCGAGGGAGCAGTCCAGAACAGCGGCTTGATCGCCGTTTCCGGCGCGGCCGCCAGCACCGGCGTGTGGCGCGACAACGGCGGTGTCTTGAACAATCTGGCGGGCGGCCAGATCCTGGTCGAAGCCACGTCGCAATTCGTCACCGGGGTAGAATTCGATCGTGGCGGCACCATCAGCAATGCCGGGCTGATCGAGGTGCAGCGGCTGGGAACCGCACACACCGCCCGGGCGATCTACATCAACGCCGGGTCCGATCCGACCACCATCACCAACAGTGGCACGATCCGCAGCGACGACTACGCAATCTATGCGGATTCGACCCAGTTCAGCCCTGCGACCGATGGCCCACAGACGATTACCAACACCGCCACCGGGCAAATCATCGGCAACATCATGCTGCGGGCGGGCAATGACAGCATTGCCAACGCCGGTTCGATTACCGGAACCATCGATATGGGCAACTTCGCCGACAGCCTGACCAACACCGGCAGCATTACCGGCGCGATCGACATGGGCAACGGCAACGACCTGGTCGATACACAAGGCGGTTCGATCAACGGGGTGATCACGCTCGGCACCGGCGACGACACATTTCAGGGCTCGGGGCTGGCCGACCGGGTGATGGGCGGCGTGATGAACGACGTGCTGAACGGCAACGGCGGTGACGATCTGCTGGCTGGCGGGTTCGGCAACGACACTTTGGCCGGCGGCGCGGGCAATGACGGCTTGTACGGCGAACTGGGCGATGACCTGATCCAGACCCAGGGCGGCGACGCGGTGTTCGGCGGCGAAGGCAATGACCGGATCGAGCTGGGTGACCTGACCTTTGCCTCGGTCGATGGCGGCGCCGGGATCGATACCCTGGTGCTGCCGACCGGCGCGCTTTCGCTCAATCTCGCGCTGGTTGCGGCCTCTGGTCGGGTCAGCGGAATCGAAGCGATTGCAATGCGCGGCAGCCAGACCGTCAGCCTGACCAGCGCCGACGTGCTGGCGCTGAGCGGCGGGAGCGAAATGCGCGTCCAGACCGGGGCCGGTGACACGCTCAATCTGATCGGAGCCTGGTCGGACGGCGGCTTGCGTTCGGTCGGCGGGACTTCGTACCACGTCTATGCCAGCGGCGGGCGCGAAGTGCTGGTCAGCGGGGCGGGCGCGGTCCAGTTCCCGGCGTCGGTGCCGGGCGGCGCCACCGGGTTGCAACCGGTCGCCGCCGGGCCAGCCGCACCCGTACCTGGCGGAGCCTCCGGCGTCACCTTGATGGGCACGAACTTCGTGTTTGAAAGCCTGGACTTCAGCGACAACCTGCGGGTCAATGCCGGGGAAGTCTGGACCGGGACCGGCCGGGTCGCGATTGCCGATCCGACCCAGTTCGAGATCCGCACGCTCGACAATTACGGCACGATCCGCAGCGCCTCGACCGTGGTCGGCAACGGCACAGTGCCCGAAGTTATCGCGGTGCAGACCAACATCCAGGGGATCATCAACAATTACGGCCTGATTGAAACCAACGCCGGATATCGCTTTGGCCTCGGCGTGCAGATCCGCCAGGAAGGCACGCTCAACAATTTCGGGCAGATCGTCGTCACTTCGGACTATGTCGCAACCGGCGTTTTCGTCCAGCAGGGGCTCCGCTTTCACAACACCGGCTCGATCACCGTAACCAGCGCCGACACCGCCCGCGGTGTTGATATCCAGGTTGGCCACGATTTCGTGAACGCAGGAACCATCACCGCAACCGGCCAGGCCGCGATCGGTCTCTTTCTCAGCAATCCCTCGGGGTTGATGATCAACAACGGCAGCATTTTCGCCAATGCCACGACCAATATCGACCCGGCCTTTCGCAGTCAGGGCGTGATCCTGTTCCAGGCTTACACCCCCGGAACCTTCATCAACACCGGCCTGATCCAGGCGGTGACAGCGATCCGCGTCAATCCGGGCTCCCCGGGTGGAACGACCCGGATCGAGAACAGCGGAACGATCAACGGCGGGATCGAGCTGGGCGAGGCCAATGATGTGGTGATCAACACCGGCACGCTCAACGGCTCGATCCATTTCGGCGACGGCAACGACCAGTTCGACGGCCGCGGCGGTATGTTCAGCGGGAGCGCCGACGGCGGGTTCGGCAATGACAGTCTGATCGGCGGTTCGGGCAACGACCGGTTCGAAGGCGGACCCGGCAACGACAGCCTCGATGGCGGCAGCGGGACCGATCGCGCGCTCTATTCCGGAGCGTTCACCGGGGTGACGGTCGACTTGCGGATCGCGGGAGCGCAGGATACCATCGGAGCCGGGATCGATACTCTGATCAGTATCGAGGAACTTTCCGGGTCGGGCTTTGACGATACCCTGACCGGCAATGACCTGGCCAACCTGCTTGACGGGCAAGCCGGCAATGACCGGCTGACCGGCGGGCTCGGCGATGACCGGATCGAAGGCGGCGCGGGCAGCGATACCGCGGTGTTCGCGGGCAATCGTTCGGATTATCTGATCAGCTCCCAAGTTGTCGGCGGGCTGGTTCAGACCCGGATCCAGGGTCTGGGCGCCTTCGCCGGGCAGGGCAGCGACACCCTGACCAATGTCGAATTTGCCCAGTTCGGCGACCAGACCCTGCAGCTGGTCACCTCCAGCAACACCCGTCCGGTGCTGGGACAGCCAGCGATGCCCGACCAGACCATTCTGGACAGCCAGGCCTACGTCTACCAGATCCCGGCGACCGCGTTCATCGACAACGATCCGGGCGATGTGCTGGCCTATCGCGCCACCCTGGCCGATGGCTCGCCCCTGCCGTTCTGGCTGACGTTCAACAGCGCGTCCCGGACCTTCAGCGGAACCCCGCCGATCATCTCGATTGGATCGGTGCTGACGGTGCGGGTCTACGCCACCGACAACAATCCCAACGATCCGGGCTCCGAAATTTCCGACGACTTTGTGCTGACCATCAATCAGGCGCCGGGCGCGGACGTTGTCGGGACCATCGGCGATGACGTCTTGTTCGGTACATTCCGCAACGAACTGCTGTTTGGTTCCGACGGGAATGACCTGCTGACCGGCTCGGCCGGAGCAGACGTGATGAACGGCGGATCGGGCACCGATGTTGTCGATTACAATGGCTCTGTCGGTCCCATCACGCTCAATCTTCAGACTGGCACCGCCAGTGGCGGCGATGCCGAAGGTGACCAGCTGATCTCGATCGAGGCTGCGATCGGCTCCGCTTTCAACGACGACTTGACCGGCAGCAATGGCAACGATGCGCTCAGCGGCAATCTTGGTGACGACACGATTCACGGGCTAGGTGGCAGCGACCAGTTGTTTGGCGAAGCCGGCAACGATACGCTCTACGGCGACGATCTGTCCGACATGCTCAGCGGCGGCGGCGGAGCGGACTTCCTCTATGGCGGCAATGGCAACGATGCGCTGTGGTCGGGCTTTGCCTCGCTGCCCTTTATTCCCAACCAGCAGCCTTACTACTGGATCAACCCCGCGCTCGATCGCTCCACCGAGATCGATCTGCTCGATGGCGGCGACGGCGATGACAGCCTGTTCGCCGGCTATGGCGACACGGTGATCGGGGGCAGCAACACGGCCGCTGGCGACACGCTCTACATCAGCTTCATGGGCGCTAGCACCGGCATCACCGCGAATTTCAACGACGCCAGCCTGTCGATCGGCGGAGCGACGATTTCCGGGATTGAAAACACCGGAGCGATCGAAGGCAGCGATTTCGACGATGATCTGACCGCCCGGGCGGTCGTCCCGGGTTACTCGGGCTTTACGACCATGTTCGGCATGGGCGGGAATGACCGGCTGGTCGCCAACGCGCGGACAACGGTCATGTTGGGTGGTGACGGCAACGATACCCTGATCGCCAGCGGCTCGATCGCCTTGCAGACGGTCGATGGAGGAGCGGGCAATGATCGCTTGACCTTTAACGGCGCCGGCGGCGGTGATGTCAGCGGCGGAGCGGGCACCGACACCCTGGTGATCGACAACACCAACGGTGCCGCGTTCAACAGCCTTGCGGGGTTCGAGCGGCTGGAATTGGTCAATGCCCAGTTGGCGCTGACCAGCGCGATGTTCAACGATGGGTTTGCGTTCGATACCGTCATGACTGGAACCGGGGCGCTTTTCGTGAACATGACTCCGGGGGCCTATTTCGCTGCCACCCAGATGAGCATCGCCAGCTCGATCCTGCTGACCGTGTCCGGCAGCAGCGACATCGACGTGATCAAGGGCTCGCTTGACCATGCGATAACCATCGACGCGGGGAATGGCGCCGATCAGATCCGGGGCAGCAACCTGGTCGACACGCTGCGCGGCGACGGCGGCAACGACAAGATCATGGGCCTGGGCGGTGCGGACCAGCTGACCGGCGGTGCGGGCGCGGACCAGTTCCGCTATCTGTTTGCCAGCGACAGCGGGCTGGGTGCCAACGCCGACCGGATCCTTGATTTCACCAACGGCGAAGACAAACTCGATTTCCGGGCGCTCGATGCCGATCCGGTCGCGGCCGGGCGGCAGACAGATCGGAAGAGCGTCGTGTAGGGAAAGAG